>CBDUWU010000008.1:0-30592 GCA_965371015.1 uncultured bacterium
GTCGTGGTGAGTGGTGTTCTGACGTGTGCTCTTCCGATCGCGCCGCCGCCCCCGCCGCCGGCTCTGTGTGGTCGAGGGGCGACGGCGCCGTCGCCAGCATCACCGCTATCAACAGCGTCGTCATTCCATCACCCCATTCGCTGCCGCTTGCCCAGATACGCCGTCAACGCCTGGTCGAACGGCGTGTCGGTTCGCAGCAGATTGTAGTCGATCTGGTGATTCCGGCAGCTTCGGTTCAGGTGGTCGATCCACGCGGAAATGTCGTGTGAATACTGCTCTCGCAGAAAAGCCGGCTCGACACGCAGACGGCGTCCGGTCTCGAGGTCCTCGAACTCCACCTCGTCCTTGTAGTCGAGGTCGATTTCGAACGGGTCGAGCACGTGAAAGACGATCACCTCGTGCTGACGGTGACGAAAGTGCTTCAAGCCGCTGATGATCGTCTCCGGATCGTCCATCAGGTCGGATATCAGGATCATCAGCCCGCGCCGTTTCATCCGCTCGGCGATTTCGTGGAGGGCGGGACTGACCGACGTCTTCTCACCCGGATTGGCGCCCTCGAGATTCTGCAGAATGTGAAAGAGTTGCTTTCGCACCGATCGGTGCGGGATCAGCGTACGCACCTTGTCGTCGAACAGGCACAAGCCAACGGCGTCCTGTTGGCGTATCATCATGTACGCGAGACTCGCCGCCAGCAGACTCCCGTAGTCGAGTTTCGTCATCGGCGGCGCGGGATCCGCTTCGTTTTTTCCACGGAAACGCCGGCGAGAGCGCCGCATCCAGCGCACCCGCTCCCGGGCCTCTTCGGGCCCCGGGAATCCCATCGAACCACTCTTGTCGAGAAGGATCGTCCCGATCAGGTTGGTCTCCTCCTCGAAAAGCTTCACGTATGTGCGGTCTGTCTTCCCGAACACTTTCCAGTCGATCGTCTTGGTGTTATCCCCCTGCATATACTGGCGGTACTCGGCGAATTCCACCGAAAAACCGTGGTACGGGCTCCGGTGAAGTCCCGCGATGTACCCCTCCACGATCAACCGGGCCTTGAGGTCCATGTTGCGCAGACGGCTGACGACGGCCGGATCGAGGTACTTGCTGACCTGTGTTTTCTTTTTCAGATACGTCATGTTGAAATTTGTGTGTTACTTACTGGATTCCTGCCCGTGTGTGCATATAATAGTCGATATTATCGCCGATTCCCAACAAGAAGCTCCCCCCGGGAGCACGGGACCCGGCGTCCCGGTTACAATAACCCTGGTATTATAACAACCCTGGTTCTTATGACGACCCTGGTATCCCCGCTATTATGAAAGCCCCGGCACCAGCCCCGGAATGCCCGAAGCGCCTGTCGTTTCTCGACCGCTACCTCACCCTGTGGATTTTTCTCGCCATGGCCATCGGCGTGCTCGGCGGTTACTTATACCCCGGCGTGGAGGGATTTATCCAGCGCTTCCAGGTCGGTACGACCAACGTCCCTATCGCCATCGGGCTGATCCTCATGATGTACCCGCCGCTGGCCAGGGTTAAATACGAAGAGCTTGGCGACGTGTTCCGCGACTGGCGTATTCTCGGGCTTTCGCTGGTCCAGAACTGGGTCATCGGCCCGATCCTGATGTTCGGCCTCGCCGTCGCCTTCCTCGGCGGACACCCCGAGTACATGGTGGGGCTTATCATGATCGGGCTGGCGCGGTGTATCGCCATGGTGATCGTCTGGAACGAACTGGCCTCGGGCGACAACGAATACGCGGCGGGCCTGGTGGCGTTCAACTCGGTTTTCCAGGTCCTGTTCTACTCGGCATACGCGTGGCTCTTCATCACCAAACTCCCGCCGCTCTTGGGGTTCGAAGGCGCCGTCGTCGACGTCACCATCGGTCAGATCGCGAAAAGCGTGTTCATCTATCTCGGCATCCCTTTCATCGCCGGAATGTTGACCCGCTTCGTGGCGCTGAAGACCCGGGGACGGGAATGGTACGAGACCCGCTTCATCCCGAAGATCTCGCCGATCACGCTCGTCGCCCTCCTGTTCACCATTGTGGTAATGTTCTCGCTCAAGGGCGAAACCATCATCCAACTGCCGCTGGACGTCCTGCGGATTGCCCTGCCGCTCGCCATTTACTTTGTCGTGATGTTCCTGGTGTCGTTCTGGATGGGGAAACGCCTCGGAGCCGACTACTCCAAAACGGCGACAATCGCGTTTACAGCGGCGAGCAACAACTTCGAGCTCGCCATCGCCGTCGCCGTCGCCGTCTTCGGCATCGGTTCCGGCGTCGCCTTCGCCGCCGTCATCGGACCGCTAGTCGAAGTCCCCGTCCTTATAGGCCTGGTGGGCGTCGCCCTGAGGCTCAGGCGGCGGTACTTCGATGTTGTCAAACCCGGCGCCTGATCATATCTTGGTTTTGTACCGTCCCCGGGGGCACCCCCCTCCGGGCCATAACCCGAAAGGAACCGATTCGATGACCCCCGAAAACCCGATCGCCGCCACCATGGAGGACGTCAAGAAGCTCAACGAGACGTACAACATCCTCCGCACCGAAATCTCCAAAGTCATCGTCGGGCAGGGACAGGTCATCGACGAGTTGCTCACAGCGCTCTTCGCCGGCGGTCACTGCCTCCTCGTCGGAGTCCCCGGGCTGGCCAAGACGCTGCTCATCTCCACGGTGGCCGAGGCGCTCGACCTCGATTTTTCCCGGATCCAGTTCACGCCGGACCTGATGCCCTCCGACATTACCGGCACCGAGATTCTCGAAGAAGAGGCGGGAACCGGCAAGCGGTCGTTCCGGTTCATCAAGGGGCCCATTTTCGGAAACGTCATTCTCGCCGACGAAATCAACCGTACACCGCCCAAAACACAGGCCGCGCTGCTGCAGGCCATGCAGGAAAAACAGGTCACGGCCGGAGGCAAGACGTTCACGCTCGACCTTCCGTTCTTCGTGCTGGCCACGCAGAACCCGATCGAGCAGGAAGGCACCTACCCGCTCCCGGAGGCGCAACTGGACCGCTTTATGTTCCACATCAACGTGGATTATCCGTCGAAGGAAGAAGAACTGGAAATCGTCGAGACCACTACGTCGCAGCAACCCGGCACTCCCGACGTGGTGCTCAAGGCCGAAGACATCCTGCGGGTTCAGGCGCTCGTGAAGACCGTTCCCGTCGACTCGCACGTACTCGATTTTGCCATCCGTCTCGTGCGCGCGACCCGCGACAAGAGCGTAGGCCAGGTCCACGATTACGTCAGCTGGGGCGCCGGCCCCCGTGCCGGACAGAACCTGATCCTCGGTGCGAAGGTCCGCGCGGTCATGAGCGGCCGTCCAATACCCAGCATAGACGACGTCAAGGCGATCGCGCCGCCGGTGCTCCGCCACCGCATCGTGACCAACTTCAACGCCGACGCCGACGGGGTCAGCACCGACGATATCATCCAGATGCTTCTCGACGGAGTGAAAGAGTAGCCACGACGCCAGCCCGCTCTGGTACCATGGACTCCGAATGAACCGTCAAAGAGTGATACGCGATTTCGAAGCGGGCGGAAACCTCGATCTGTTCCTCGTCACCTCCGTCGCCGCCGTCCTGCTGATCCGGCTGTTCCTTCAACTCACCGGGTTTCCCCAACTGGGCAACGACTCGCTCCACATCGCGCATATGCTCTGGGGCGGGCTGTTGATGCTCGTTGCCGTTGTCATTCTGCTGTCATTCATAGGCCGCGGGGGCCACAGACTGGCCGCTATCCTCGGCGGCGCCGGCTTCGGAGCCTTCATCGACGAAGTGGGCAAGTTCGTCACCCAGGACAACGACTATTTTTTTCGTCCCACGCCCTCGATCATCTACATTGTGATGATTCTCACATATCTCGGGATCCGCTGGATTCACACGCGCCCGCCGCGAAGCCCCATCGAGTACTTTGTAAACGCGTTGCAGGAAGTGCAGCAGATCGCGGTAGGCGACCTCGACAGCAGGGAACGCGAACGCGCCCTGAGCTACCTCGCCCGATGCAACTCTTCCAACCCCCTGGTGGCCGGTCTCCAGCGCGTGATCCACGGCTCGGACGTCGTGGATCCACCCAACCCCAACCTGGTCAGCCGTGTGCGCAACAGGGCGAGAGATTTCTATCGATCGATCGGGGAGAAACGATGGTTCACCGGCGTCGTGGTTGCGTTTTTTGTGGGGCAGTTGATCGTACAGATGTTGCACCTGTTCGTCCTGCTCGTCTTCGACAAATCCTGGCTCAACATGCTCATACGCCGGTCGCTCGACACGCTCGGCACGGCCAGCACATACATTTCCTACTTTGAGATCTCGATTATAGCGTTTTCCTCGCTGGCCGCCGTGTTCGTGGCGATCGGCGCCTGGCAGATCCGTCGTTCCCGGTTGTCCGCATTCCATAATTTCCAGAGGTCAATCCTGGTGTCGCTTTTTTTGATTCAACCCCTTATGTTCTACCGCGACCAGTGGTCGGCGCTGATCGGACTGACATTTGACATCGTAGTCTTCGCCACTCTCCGCTTCATCATAGAACGGGAACAGCTGTCGACCATCGAACCCATCGTTTCACAGGAGGAATCCCCATGAAAACAATCCTTGTCATTGCAATCCTCGTCGCCGTGTCGGCGGTTGCCGTCCCGGCCGCACAGGCCCACTGCGAAGTCCCGTGCGGCATTTACGACGACGAGATGCGGATCAAGATGATCCAGGAACACATCACGACCATAGAGAAGGCCATGAAGCAGATCGCGGCGCTGTCCGCCGAGACCCCCGCCAACTACAACCAGATCGTGCGGTGGACGGTCAACAAGGAGAAGCACGCCGAAGAGCTGCAGGAGATCGTCCAGCAGTACTTCATGACCCAGCGGATCAAACCCGCACACGGCGACGACGGAAAACCCGCCCAGAGCTACCTCGACCAGCTGACCGTGCTGCACATGATGCTCGTCCATGCGATGAAAGCCAAGCAGACCACGGACCTCGATCAAGTCGAAACGCTGCGGGCTCTCACCGACAAGTTCGAAAATCTGTATTTCGCGGGCAAGAAATAAGAATCCGGCGGGCTGGGCGTGAAAAGCCCGGAACAATCACCCTGCACCCCAGGGAAGATCGCGTGTAATTCATTTTATTTTCACGAGTTACGAGCTGCATGACTTTGTGAATATTTTCTTGAGAATTACTTGACAGGACCCGGAGAAACAGATATTATCGCGGTAGTTGAATAAAGACACTGGTATTATTCTATAGCGTCGTTATTCGGCTCAATTATAATAATATTCGATTCTATTATCACCACATCAAATGAGATGTGTTCCGGCCAGCACTACTGATGGGACTGGGGCTGCCGGGATAACATGGGGCCCGCAAGCCGCTTTGCGGGCCCACTTTATTCCCCCCCACGCCGATGCCGCTTTTTTTGCTCTCCCGTCCTACTCGCCTTCACCCATAGTGCCCAGATTTTCCAGCGCCTTACGGGCCTGTTTGTCGTCGGGATCGAGCGCCAGGGCCGCTTCGAACTCCGCGCGCGCCATATCCAGGCCTCCTTTCAGTTCGTAGAGCATCCCCAGTCGCCAGTGCGCGTTGGCCGGCGTCGGTTGCCCGGCGGGCGGCGGCGTCCCGAGGTACTCCTTCAACGCGGCGATAGAACGGTCCATGTTGAGCCCTCCCGAAATCACACCCGTGCGCCCGATCTGATAGAGCGAGTTGGTCGCCTCCGGATCGACTTCCAACGCCTTTTCGAACGCGGTGAACGCCCCGTCGTAGTTCTCGGCACCCTGATACATCATACCGAGCGAATACCACGGCGCCGCACTCTGGGGATCTATCGCCGCCGCCGCTTTGTATTCGGCGGCCGCCTCGTCCCAGTTCTTGTTCTTCTTGTGTGTCTCGGCCCAGAACATGTGGCCCCGGAACGGATCCAGCTCCACGATGATGTCGGCCTGCTCCCTGGCCTTCTCCGGGCTTCCCCCCACCATCGGCGGCGCGTTGAGCAGGAATCCCGCCAGAAACATCCGCGCCTCTACATTGGACGGGTCGAGTTCGACGGCGGTGTCGATATGCGTCTTCACCTTGCCTACCAGCTGAAAGGCGTTCTCGCGCTGGACCTTTACCACGTACGCCGTCGCCGCCCAGTAGTGGACGTTCGAGCTGTCCGGCGCCAGCGCCAGCGCCTTTTCGATCCACTGTATCGCGCCATCGCTGTCGTCTTCGCGGAGCGCGATCCGAGACATGTAGACCAGGGCATCGACGTCGGTGCTGTCCTCCTGGAGAACGCCCTCGAAGTACGCGCCGGCTTCCTCGTCGTTGCCTTCCTCGAACCATTCGGCGCCCGTTCTGGCGTCATCCTCGACCACCGCCGCGGACTCCGTCTGTGCCGCCTTTTTCGAGCAGCCCACCGCAACGATCAGGGCAACGGCGGCGGCCAGCACCACCGCGAATTTCATCAATTTCATCTCAACTCCTCCTGTTTGTTGAGTAACTCGAATCGTCAACGCCTCGCCCCCCAGACACCCGACACGATCAGGACGGTACCCGCCACGATCGACCAGTCGAGCTGTTCGCCGAGGAATACAACGCCCAGCGTGACGCCCACGACGGGTATCGTATACGTCACCATCGATATCCGGGTAGGACCGATCGTGTGGAGCAGATAGTAGAAGATCAGATAGCTTATGCCGGCGCCGAGAACACCGAGCCAGGCGATCGCCACCCAGGTCAGCCCCAACACCGGGAGTGTAAACGGCACCTCCACCGACGGCGCGACGATCCACATGACGGCGTCGGCCAGAAGCATTGTATAGAAGGCCTGGACGACCGGGGGAACTCCCCGGAGTTTCGCGCGGGCGTACACATTGGACGCGGCATAGAACGCCGACGACAACAACATCGCGCCAACGCCCAACAGGATCATTCGCCCGGCGGTCGAACCCGACCCGATACCGAATCCGCCGGCGATGTCCTCATACACCAGAACGAGTACGCCGGCGAGTCCCACGAGCAGGCCGCCGAATCGGCGCGTCGTAATCCGGTCGTCGTGCAGAAACAGATGCGCCATCACGATGGTAAACATCGGAACCGTGGCATTGAGCACCGTCGCGACCGCCGAATCGATGTATTGTTCGGCCCACGTGATCAGGGCCCAGGGAATCGCCGTACTGATCATACCCTGGACGAGCAACACCCCCCACAACCGCGCACCCCTGGGCACACCGGGCTTCTTCACGATCAGGAAGCCCGCCAGGACGATCAGGGCAAACACCAGGCGAATGGCGACAATCGTCAGCGGACCGGTTTCGCGCACCGCCACCTTGATCCACAAGAACGATGAGCCCCATATCAATGTGAGGGCGAGAAAGCCGGTCCACTGCCTGGTGTTCATTTCGAGCGTTTTCCAGACCTGTTCGAGACGTGAAGTTCACAATGAGGTCCAGAGTATACTCCCGCCGCCGCCCCGGAATCCATGTAAGTATCACGCCGCTGTCGCGTCAAATCTGTGGTTCGTGGCGGTGGGATCCGGGGTCAATTTCCCTGTGGTGGGGATAACGCTCCCGCCGCCACCCACCACCTTCCCCGCAAACTCCCCAATCGTTCTATTGAAATCACCGCTGTTTAATCATAATATGACGAGTCGGCAGTCGACTGTCCTGTAATCGTGTCAACGACCCGGAGCAACCTACACACACTGATTGATCGACACTTTTCGACACCGGCAAGGCCGGCCGATCTACCTGGAGGAATGAGTAAATGCCGAAGTACAAAGGAACCATCGGAATCCTGACCGGTGGAGGCGACGTTCCCGGACTCAATCCCGCCATACGAGCCGTCACCGTCCGCGCCGTACGGGAGGGTTATCGCGTTATCGGCCTGCGTCGCGGCTGGGCGGGTCTGGCCGAAATGATCCCCGACAAGGCTGCCGACAACTCGGCGTGCGTGACGATTCTCACCGAGGAAGTCGTCGACAGGGTGGCGCGCACCGGAGGCACATTCCTCCATACGTCGAGGACTCGCCCGAGCCACCTGCCGCGCATCGAGGTGCCTCAACACCTGGCCGACAAGTACCAGAGTGACCTCAACGACATCACTCCCGATATTCTTAAAAACCTCGAGTTCCTCGGTATCGATTATCTCATTCCTATCGGCGGGGACGATACGCTGAGCTACGGGTTGCGGCTCCACGAAGAGGGTTTCAAAACCGTGGCCATTCCCAAGACCATGGACAACGACGTCCCCGGCACCGATTATTGCATCGGTTTCAGCACGTGCGTAACGCGTACACTCGAACTGACGCACCGCCTGCGCACGACGGCGGGATCACACGAGCGTTTCCTCGTGCTGGAAGTGTTCGGCCGCTACGCCGGCTATACGGCGCTGCTCCCGACGATGGCAGGCGCCGCCAGCCGGTGCGTCATCCCCGAGCACCCGTTCGACGTCGAACGTCTCGCCGAATTGCTCGTCGAAGACCGCCACGACCACCCGAGCCGCTATTCCGTGGTGCTGGTGTCCGAGGGCGCCACCATGCTGAACGACGACGAGATGACTTACTCGGAGCAGGAAACCGACCAGTACGGCCACCGCAAACTCGGCGGGATCGGCGACCGGGTCGCACAGCGCCTCAAGGAACTGTCCCCGATATACAACCACGGTCGGACAATCAACGTGGTCAACCAGCGGCTCGGCTACCTTGTCCGGTCGGGTGACCCGGACTCCCTCGATTCGGTAGCGCCCATGGCGTTTGGAAACCTCGCACTCGACCTCATTCTCGAGAATACGCTCGGCCGTCTCGTGTGCGTTCGCAACGGCGTCTACGACAGCGTCCCGCTCACCGTTATCACGGGCAACAAGAAGGTCGTCGACGTCGCAAAGTACTACCATACAGACAGGTTACGCCCCCTGTACCGGCGGTTCGCCCGCCAGCCCATTTTCATCATGACCAGCGACACTTAAAGGACTCCGGGGTGGTTTTCACAGCCACCCCGGGGCACCCTCGCTCCGCGTCCCATCCGCCCGCACCCGGCCTCCACCGGTCAGATTGGTATTGCGCGCCCAATCGGCGACCGTTACTATGGGGGAGGTCCCAGTCTCTGTTTCCTGCACCTGCCTCATCGCTCTCGCGACTGAATGCTCGTGCTTCACAAGTTTCGAAGCGAAGACCGGGCAGCCAGCCGGACCTACCGTCCGTTTTGAAATCGTGTTACATGGAGCAACTTTTCCGGTAACGAGCATTGTTTTGAACTTATCTTCCCGCTGCGGCATTCGGCATCGCGGCGCGGAGGGTGTTTCTGAATGAGGTTTGTACTCATGTCCAAAAAGATTTACGTTGGCAATCTTCCCTTCTCCGCAAGTGAAGACGAGATCAGGAACCTTTTTGCCACGCACGGCAATGTAGTTAGCGTCACCTTGATCACCGATCGCGAGACCGGCCGCCCGCGCGGATTCGGTTTCGTCGAGATGGACGACGATGCAGCCCAGAAGGCGATCGACGCGATCAACGGCACCGACTTCAACGGCCGGACGCTCAACGTCAACGAAGCGAAAGAGCGAAAAGGCGGCGGACGTCCTCCGCGTCGGGACTACTAGTTTCTGCCTGAACACGCTTCGTGCTACTCTGGACCCCGCCACCGGCCTCGCCGGCGGCGGGGTCTTTCATTTGGGGGAGTCCCCCCGTTAACCCGAACGCGGCAGGTTCAACATGCGCACGTTAGTAAATGTGATGCTCTGCGTTGTCCTTCTCGTGACCGCGGCAAATACACGGAGCGCCGAAGAAGAGCGGGTCACAGACGCGACGATCGATGACCTTGCCTGGCTGGGCGGATACTGGATGTCGGACAAACGGGGCGTCCTGATGGAAGAGTGCTGGCTCGCCCCGCACGGCCACATCATGCTCGGCCTTCACCGCGACTACTACGATGACGGACGTTCCGTATTCGAGTACCTTCGTATCGTGAAAACCGGCGACGGCATCGTCTACTACGCCTCGCCCGGCGGGTACAACACCACGAAATTCAAACTCACCCGACTCTCGAGCGACGGCGCGGTCAAAGAGGCCGTATTTGAAAACCCGGAAAACGAGTTTCCCTATTTGATCCGATACACACTCGACGAGAACGGTTTGATGGCCGCCGTCGAGGGAATCGAGGATAATGTCAAGGTCGTGAGGACGTGGGTGTGGGAACGCGCGGAACTTCCCGCACCGACGGTATCCCGCTGAGCGGGGACCTGCTCGACGGCGACGGCCGGAGGTCTGCCGCCCCTTGACGCCGGGTACCGCTCCGGCGCCGCGCTCCCGTCCGCCCGGAGTCCCCACGCCCAGACGCGCAACCCATTGTTTATCAACAGGTTATCCGGCTATTCCTCGCCCGTTTCGCGCCCATTTCCCCGACTTCGACAAAAATGGTCCGTTTTTTGCGACATTCCTTTCGTTCGCGCACAAAAAAGGGCAGCGCAAACTGCTGAAATCGCATTCCGGACGGCGCAAGCCACGGCACGACGGCGGTCGAACCGCCCCTTGAGCCGAGGCTCCGCCGTCCCCGGAACTCAATTGCATTTGAGGACACATTTGCAATTTGATTCGTATTTCCCGCAAGTCGCGGGACTATTGAGGAGGCGCCATGAAAGAGCTGTTCTCCATGCAAGGCCGATTCAACCGGCAGAAATATTTTCTGACCGGTTTTATCATCAGCCTGCTTATGTACGCCGTCGCGTTCGCGCTCGGCTTCGCAATGGGGATGGCGGGCACAGACCCCACCATCGCCACGGCCGCGAGTTATGTAATCTCGTTCGTCGGCATTATCATCTGGTCTTTCCTCGTCGTGAAACGTCTTCACGACCTCGGCAAGCCTGGCTCGCATTACTGGCTGATGTACATCCCGCTCTACAACGTTTACCTGAGTCTGGTTCTGCTTTTCTCCAAGGGCGCCAGCGGACCGAACCAGTACGGCGAGGACCCGTGCAGGGCCTGAGGCCTGACGGAATCCAACCAGTCAATCATACATTATAGTTCTCGCACGAACACCGAACCGGCCGGGCACCACGCCCGGCCGGTTTTGTTTTCGGCCCGCATGCGGTATCATCCAGGGTGATGAAACGTGACTTCGATGTGATAGTGGCCGGGGGCGGACCGGCCGGCACGACGGCGGCTCTCTACGCGGCCCGCGCCGGACTCGACGTCCTCCTCGTCGAAAAGCGCCGGTTTCCGCGCGACAAGATCTGCGGTGACGCGGTGGCGAGAAAGAGCCTCGGGTACCTGCGCGACCTCGGGCTGCTCGACCGCGTCCTGGCCGAGCCACACGAGCCGATCGGCGCCGCCGTCCTCGGCGCGCCCGACGGCACCACCCTCCACGTCGACCTCACCGAAAAGCCGGGCGGCGGCGGCGATCCGGTGATGCCGCACATCGTCTGCCGGCGCGAGATTCTCGACAGAGTGTTGTTCGATGCGGCGCGCGCAGAGGTGGAAGTGCGCGAGGACTGCGCCGTCACCGAAGTGGTCGTCGAAGACGGCGTCGTTCGCGGCGTCGAGTGTCCGGCGGGAAGATTCACCGCCGGAGTCGTGATCGGCGCCGACGGATTCAACTCGATCGTCGCGCGCAAGCTGGGACTTTATCACCACGATTCCCGCCGGTGGTACGTCGCCACGCGCGCTTACTACCGCGGCCTCGACTGTCCTCCCAACACCGTCGAGGTTCACTTTACCGACGACACCCTGCCCGGATTTCTGTGGTTGTTCCCCTGCGGGGACGGCCTGACCAACGTCGGGCTCGGCATGATCCATCGCGACGTCAAACGCCGGGGTGTGCCCATTCGCGAGGTACACGAACGCGTCGTCGCGTCGCCGCGATTTCGCGGCCGGTTTGCGCGCGCGCGCCGCGAAGGCGGCGTCCAGGGTTGGAACCTGCCCACGCCCGACTTTTCCCGCACGATCCAGGGCGCCGGTTTCATGCTCGCGGGAGACGCCGCCGGACTGGTGGATCCCTTTTCCGGCGAGGGGATCGGCAACGCCATGTGTTCGGCTTCGGTCGCCGCGACCGTGGCCGCCGAAGCGGCCCGACGAGACGACTTCTCCGCCGCATCGCTGGCCGCCTACCCGGCGCGTTTGTGGAGCGAACTCGACGCCGGCGAAATCCGGCTCCACTACCGCCTTCGTTCGCTCGCCCGCCGCCGGTGGCTGGTCAACTTCCTGATCGGCCGCGCGGCGCGCCACCGCGACACCCTCGACTGGCTCACCGGCATGACCGCCGCCGACGGCGCCGTCGGTCGAAAGCAGCGACTTACGTCACCCCTGACCTGGTTCAAATTGCTGCTCAAGCGACCTGAATGACGTCTAACTTGTTATAGTTATAACAAGTTATCGTATATTTACATGTTTCACCATTTGGTGAAATTGTCATTTTCAGTGAAAATCAGGGTTGCACTGTCGTCAAACTTCACTATTGACCGTCGACGATCAGCGCGCGGCGTTGATCAGCCGGTCGAGGTGATCGGGAAAAGTAATGGTGAAGGTGGTACCCTTGCCGGGATTGCTGACGACGTTGATTTCGCCATGGTGCTTGTGGACGATCGCCAGCGAGGTATAGAGTCCCGTCCGCATGCGGATGCGGGAATCCCGCGTAGTGAATTCGGGATCGAAGAGGGTCTTGAGTTTGTCCTCCGGAATGCCACGGCCGGTATCGGAGATCTTCACGTTGACGAAACCATCCGCGGCCCACGTCTCGACTCCGATAATCCCGCGGCGATCGACCGCGGCGATCGCATTGATGAGCAGGTTCATAAACACCTGGTTCAATTCACCCGGATACATGAAACAGGCCGGCACCTCACCGTAGCTCTTCACGACCTCCACATTCACGGGCACTTCGGAATCGATCAACGTGAGCGTGCTCTCTAACCCTTCGTGGATATCAACCTTCTGGAAGTCGGCTTCGTCGAGGCGCGAAAACGACTGCAGGCTCTTGAGGATCGTCTCGATCCGCGCCGCACCATCCGACGCGGTGTCGTTGTTGACCCGCATCAGGCCAACGAGCTTTTCGAGCTCACCGTCACCGCCCGGAATGTCGCCGATCCGCTTGATCACCCGCGCCGTCACGTCGGCCGCGCCCTTGATCGCGCCGATGGGCTGCGTAACTTCGTGTGTGATTCCGGCGACGAGGCCGCCCAGCGCCGCCATCTTTCCCGACTGCACCAACTGCGCCTGGGCGTTCTGCAATTTGTCCAGCGTCTCTTCGAGCTCGTCGTTCTTACTCTTCAACTCGACGTTTTTCAGCCGGTAGATCTCCGCCTCCCTCTCGGTTGCCTCGACCTGGTAGGATTTGCGCAGGTTCTCCAGCCTGTTTTCCGAGTCCTCGTGGTAGACCTCCTCGCGGATCCGGTGGTAATTCTCGAAGTGAACAAGCGCGGTGTCAAACTGCGACAGGTCGCGGTAGAGGTTGGAGAGCAGTTCGTGGGCACGGCACATCTTGGGTTTGGAGTGGATCTGTCCGGCTTTCACCAACGCCTTGTTGAGCGAGTCGCGGGCATCGTCGTATTCGCGTTTTTCGGTATGAACGTTGCCGATGTCGAGAAGGCAGGTTACCTCTCCGGTTGTGTAGTCCAGTTTCTCGCGAATCGCCAGCGCTTCACGGTGATATTCGAGCGCCGCTTCGTGCTTACCCTGCCGCTGGAGAATGAGGCCGATGTCGTTGAGCGTCTTGGCGGCGGCGAATTTGTTGTTCACCGAGCGGCTGGCCGCCAGGCTCCGGTCCTGGTACTCGAGCGCTTCCTCGAACTTGCCCGGCACGGCGAGGACGTTGCCGAGACCGTTGAGCGAGCGGCCGATACCAACCTGGTTGCCCGTACCGTCGAAAATCTCCATCGCCCGTTCGAAATACTCCTGCGCCTGTCCGTGGTCGTCCCAATCGTAGTAGAACGACCCGAGCGCCGAACACGCCCATCCGATCCCGTCGGGCTCGCCCGCCTCCTCGAAAAGAGCCAGCGACTTGAGTCCCTCATCCAGTCCTCGTTTGAAGCCACCGAATCCCCAGTACAGATAAGCCAGCCCGAGCCGGACCTCCGCTTCGCCGTGCACTTGTTTGTTGGTTTCAAACCACTTGAGCGCCCAGTTGAGGTGTTCGAGCGACTCTTCGAGGTTGGCGCCCCGGAAGAACAGCAGGCCGATATTTCGCCGCGCGCAGGCGCGCGCCCGCAGGTAGCCGTTTTCTTCGGCAATCCGGAGTGCCTCCCGGCTGAGTTCCCTCGCCCGCGGCAGGTCAGAGGCCCAGATCTGCCAGGCGAGTTCGGCCATCGCCTCGGCTTTTTCGGTGGAATTCTCTGCCGCCGCGGCGATCTCCAGCTCGAGTTCCTGTTCCCGTTCCGGTCTCATAATCCTGAATCTAACCCATTTCGCGAGGATTGCAACCGAAAGCAGGCACAACCCCTTGTTATTCAGATGGTTACATCCTGTTTATCGGCCCGGCCGTTTGTGCTACACTCCGTCGGTCATGAAACTACGCTTACTATTACTTACTTTTCTGGGAATCGCCGCCCTGACCGCCTGCCCTGGCGGGGACGGCGAAAAAGGCGAGAGCGCGAAGATCGACCCCGGCCCGTTCAAGACCGGGCGCTGGGAGGCAGCCGTGACGCTGCCCGGCGGCGAAATCCGCTTCGGCCTCGAGTTGTCTCGCAACTCCGGCGGCTACGCGGCCACGCTGATTAACGGCGAGGAGCGGGTACCCGTCGGCTCCGTGACGACCGACGAGTTCAAACTGACGCTGTTCTTCCCCGCTTTCAACTCTACGATCGACGCCGCCCTCACCGACGGCGTACTGGTCGGAACGCTCCAGCTCGTCAAACGTGGCGGGGTCGTGCAGTCGATGCCGTTTCGCGCCGAGTACGCCGAGGGGTACACTTTTTCCATAGAGAGCGCGACGCCCGAAATCGACTTCACCGGGCGGTGGGCCGTCGAGTTCGTCGCGGAAGACGGTGCGACAGAGAGCGCGATCGGCGAGTTTGCCCAGGACGGTACGAAACTCACCGGCACTTTCCTGACGCCGACGGGCGACCACCGCTACCTGTCCGGCTCCATCGCCGGACGCAAGATCGTATTGTCGTGCTTCGACGGAGCGCACGCGTTTCTGTTCACGGCCACGGCCGACGAAACCGGCGCACTCGAAGGTGAATTCTGGTCGGGAACGAAGTGGCACGAACGGTGGCACGCGCGCCGCGACGACAAAATCGATCTTCCCGATCCCTACACCCTCACCTGGATCAAGGAAGGGTACGACGGAATCGCGTTCGAGTTCCCCGGCCTCGACGGCAAAAAAGTGTCTCTCGACGACAAGCGCTTCGACGGAAAGGTCGTCATCGTCACCCTGGCCGGTAGCTGGTGTCCCAACTGCCAGGACGAGGCGGCGTTCCTGTCTCGTTATTACAAAGATAACAAGGACCGCGGGCTCGAGATCATCACTCTCATGTACGAACACTTGAGCGACGAAAAAGCCGCGATGAAACAGATCGAGCGCTTCAAAACAAAGAACGACATCCAGTACACGCTGCTCTACGCCGGGCACTCCGGCAAAGAAGAGGCGCAGAGCACGCTCCCGATGCTCAACCGCATCGTGTCTTACCCGACGATGATCTTTGTCGACCGCGGCGGGGAGGTCCGGCATATCCATACCGGGTTCACCGGTCCGGGTACCGGAGAGCATTACGAGGAATTCAAGAAAGAGTTCAACAGTTTCGTCGACCAGCTCCTGGCCGAATAGTCCGGCCATAACCCCAGAGGTGATCGTTCCGATGAGAACCGTGATATTCCTGTTCGTACTCGCGGCGATGATCAACGCCGCACCGGCCGTTCCGCTCGCCGGCGACGGCGAAGAGGCCGCCTACTTCAAAAACATCCGGCAGTTGACCTACGCCGGCAAGCGCGCCGGCGAGGGCTACTTCTCCCCCGACGGCAACTACTTCATCTTCCAGAGCGAACGCGAACCGGAGAACCCGTTTTACCAGATTTATGTGCTGAGCTTCCTCGACGGCGAGACCCGCCGCGTCTCGCCGGGAACCGGCAAGACGACGTGCGCGTTCTTCCAGCCGGGCACCGACGCCGTGCTGTTCGCGTCGACACACCTCGACCCCGACGCCGTCAAGAAGCAGAAAGAAGAACTCGATTTTCGCGCTTCGGGTAAGGAGCGCCGGTACTCGTGGGACTACGACGAGCACTTCGATATTTTTTCCGCCAACCGCGCCGGTACCGATTTCGTCCAGCTGACCGCCGCCACCGGCTACGACGCCGAGGGCGCCTATTCGCCCGACGGCAACAAAATCGTGTTCTGCTCGATGCGCGACGCGTACCCTCCGGAAAATCTCTCGGAGGCGGACCAGAAGAAACTCGAATTCGACATATCCTATTTCGGCGAAGTCTACATCATGAACGCCGACGGGACGGACCCGAAGCGGCTGACCGAATGGCCCGGTTACGACGGGGGCCCGTTCTTCACCGCCGACGGCGAGAGGATCATCTGGCGCCACTTCAGCGAGGACGGCATGATCGCCGACATCTACACGATGAAGCTCGACGGTTCCGACCGCAGGCGTCTGACCGACTTCGGTTCGATGTGCTGGGCGCCGTACATACACCCGTCCGGCGAATACGCGATCTTCACGACCAACAAACAGGGATTCGCCAACTTCGAACTCTACGTCGTTGATTCCGCCGGCGAAAAAGAGCCGGTCCGGGTGACGTTCACCGACGGCTTCGACGGGCTACCCGTTTTCTCGCCCGACGGCAAGCGCCTCGCGTGGACGGCCAACCGCACCACCAACGAGACGACGCAGCTCTTTATCGGCGACTGGAATCACGCCGCGGCACTCGAGACGATCGCCGCCGCACCGCCGCGCACGAGCCCCGATACCGAGGAGACCAGAGGCGGCCATTCCGGCCACGGCCATAACGCCCCGTGGCTCCACCCCGACGAGACGTCGCACGGCGGTTCCGGCGATGCGGAGTCAAGCGCAACCGCCGCGCTCAGCGCGGCCAGCCTCCGCACGCACGTCGAATTCCTCGCTTCAGACGACCTCGAGGGCCGGATGACCGGCTCCAGGGGCGCGAAGAAAGCGGGGGACTACATCGCGGGGCAGTTCAAGGCGGCCGGTCTCGAGCCCTTTGGCGACAAGGAGAAGTACTTCCAGGAGTTCCCGTTCACGTCGGGCGTGAAAGTCGAGAAAAAGAAAAACAAACTCAAGGTGACGACGACGGAGGGACAGGAAGTCGAATTCAACGTCGAAGAGGATTTCCGCCCTCTCGCCTTCTCCGAGAACGCGGATGTGAAGGGTGAAGTCGTGTTCGCCGGCTACGGCCTGCGCGTGCCGGGCGACATGGAAACGGGTTACGACTCCTACGCGGACCTCGACGTGAAGGACAAGATCGTTGTCGTTCTGCGCTACGTGCCGGAGGATGTCGAGATGGAGCGCCGCCAGCAGCTCAACCTCTACGCGGGACTCCGCTACAAGGCCATGCAGGCGCGGGAGAATGGTGCCAGGGCTTTACTGGTGGTAACGGGACCCAATTCGCCCAACGCGGGAGAGCTCGTCAACCTCAAGTTCGACCAGAGCCTGGCCAGCTCGGGGATTCCCGTGGCATCGATCAGCGCCAACGTCGCCTCGGCGCTCTTTGCCGGCACGGGCAAGAGTCTGCAGGACACCCAGGACGAACTCGACCTGGAGAACCCGCACGTCGAGGGCGCCTTCGCACTCGCAGGCGTGAAGGTCGATCTGGCCACCGGCGTAAAGCGCGAAAAGAGTAAAGGCCGCAACGTCGTCGGTTACATCCCCGCACCCGACGGCGCCGGAGAGAAGAAGTACCTCATTATGGGTGCCCACTACGATCATATCGGACACGGCGAGATCGGCTCTCTGGCCCGCAAAGGCGAGGAAGGCCAGATCCACAACGGCGCCGACGACAACGCCTCGGGTACTTCGGTCGTGATCGAACTCGCCCGCGCGATCACCGCCGAGGTGGAGGCCAACCCCGGGAAATACAATTACGGGTTCATCTTCGCCGCCTGGTCCGGCGAGGAGATGGGCATTATCGGGTCGAATTATTTCGCGCAGAATCCTCCCATCTCCCTCGAAGAGGCGGGGGCCTACTTCAACTTCGACATGGTCGGACGCCTGCGCGACAACAAACTGTCATTGCAGGGCACCGGATCGTCGAGCGAATGGATCAAGATTATTGAAAAGAAAAACGTCGTTGCCGGTTTCAACCTGAGTATCCAGAACGATCCCTACCTGCCCACCGACGTGACCGCGTTCTATCCCAAGGAAGTCCCCGTGGTGAGCTTTTTTACCGGCAGTCACGAGGAGTACAACCGTCCCGCCGACGACGCCGAGACTCTCGACTACGACGGGATGGCGCGTATCGGCAATTACGCCAGGCTGATGGTCCTCGACGTGGCCAGACGCACCGAGCCGCTCGACTACGTCAAGGTCCCGCGCGAAAAGGAAAAGGGCGGCTCGCGCGCCGGCATGCGGGCGTACCTCGGGACCATTCCCGACTACGCGTCGTCGGACGAAATCGTGGGCGTGCTGCTCACCGGTGTACGCGCCGACGGTCCGGCGGACAAGGCGGGGATCCAGGGCGGCGACATCATCGTCAAGTTCGCCGGCCTGGACATCAAAAACATCTACGACTACACGTACGCGCTCGGTGCTATCAAAATCGGGGAGCCGGTGGAGATGGTCGTCTTGCGCGACGGCAGTGAGGTTACCATCAGCATCGTTCCGGAAGCGAGAAAGTAGGCACGCGGCCGATGGTTCTCGTGGTCAAGAAAAAACCCATGAGCCCGTGGAGGGCGAGGCTCCACGAGATCATCTTCGAGGCGGACACCCCCGCCGGCAGGACGTTCGACCTCGTCCTCATTGTATGTATTCTCGCCAGCGTCGTCGCGGTGATGCTCGAGAGCGTCGCTCCCATCCGCGAGCAGTACGGCCGCTACCTCTACGCGGCCGAATGGTTTTTTACCATCATCTTCACGATCGAGTACGTGCTGCGCCTGATCTGCATCGGTCGGCCGCTCAAGTACGCGACGAGCTTTTTCGGTATCGTCGACCTGCTCGCTGTCATTCCCACCTACCTCGACCTCCTCGTGCCCGGCTCGCGATTCCTGCTCGTGATCCGGATCCTCCGGCTGCTGCGGATCTTCCGCGTGCTCAAACTGGTCCAGTACGTCAGCGAGGCCAACACGCTGCTGCAGGCGCTGCGCGCGGGCCGCCGCAAGATCATCATTTTTCTGTCCACCGTGGTGACGATCGCCGTCATCATGGGTTCGGCGATGTACGTCATCGAGGGCGAAGCCCACGGATTTACCAGTATCCCGCGGAGCGTCTACTGGGCCATCGTGACGATGACGACGGTGGGTTACGGCGACGTGTCTCCGCAAACGAGTCTCGGTCAGACGCTGGCGGCGGTACTGATGATTCTCGGCTACAGCATCATCGCCGTCCCGACGGGCATCGTGACGGCGGAAATGACCCGGGGACGGGACAAGAAGGTCACGACGCAGAGCTGCCCCGAGTGCAGCGCCGAAGGCCACGACGCCGACGCGAAGCACTGCAAAATGTGCGGCGCGGACATCCATCCACAGCCCTGAAAATTCGAAATAGCTTGCGCCGCGGGCACGGGGGTTGCACTTTTCCACAGACGGAAGACACACAAGTATCGTCTCCCACCGGCCCATACCGGGCGCTTGGCAATAAGATACTATCAATAAATGACTTACTCTGCATCTGAGCCTCATATGACCTACGTCGGGCACGCGACCGTCCTGATCGAAATGGATGGAACGCGGCTTCTGACCGACCCCCTTCTGCGAAATCGTGTCAGCGGCATCCGCCGGCAGAGCCGTCCCGTCCACCCGGCCTGGAGGCGGGACCTCGACGCGGTGCTGATTTCGCACCTCCACCTCGACCACCTCGACCTGCCGTCGCTACGCCTGCTGGACCGCAAGATACACCTGATCGCTCCGGCGGGAACGGCTGACATCCTCCACGGCGAGGGCTTCGATAACATCGAGGAGATCCGGATCGCCGATTCGACGCGGGTGGGCAATGTCAAGGTCACCGCGACATACGCGCACCACCCCGGCGGGCGCTACCCGTTCGGACCGGCGGCGGACAGCGTCGGATACCTGATCAACGGGTCGTCATCGATCTACTTCGCCGGCGACACCGACATATTCCCCGAAATGGCGGACGTCGACCCCGAACTCGATATGGCACTCCTTCCCGTCTGGGGATGGGGTCCGACGATTCGCGGCGACCACATGTCTCCACGTACGGCGGCTGAGTCACTCGCGCTCCTGCGCCCGCGTATGGCGGTCCCGATTCATTGGGGCACGTTTGCGCCGATCGGCATGGGCTGGATCAAGCCGAGTTTCCTGAGCGAGCCCCCCCGCGAGTTCAAGGGCCACGCGAACAACGTCGCGCCCGACGTCGACGTTCGTATCGTAAGCCCTGGAAATTTTGTCCGTTTCGGGCGATAATCCCAGTGTGATTCATATTTCAGGCTATTCTGTCCTGGTCCTTCTGCGGCGGGTGCTGCTCGTGTGGGCCATCGAAGTGCTCGGACTGTGGCTGCTCGCACGCCTTCTGCCTGGACTCGAGGTGCACAGCGTGCCCACCGCCGCCTGGGCGGTCGTGGTAATCGCTCTGCTCAACGCTGTTGTGCGTCCCATCATCATCCTGCTGACACTGCCCTTCACCGTGCTCTCGTTCGGCTTTCTCATCCTGGTGCTCAACGCCGCCATCCTGTTGCTCGCGGGGCGAATCGTGCAGGATCTGATCGTTGCCAACCTGCTCACCGCCGTCGTCGCCGCGTTCGGTCTGACCGCCATCAACACATTCATCACGTCGATCTTTTCATTCAACGACGAAGACTCCGTTTACCGCAACATCGTCCGCCGGATCGCCGGCAGAAGCGTCCCCAGGGAGCAACAGGACAAACCGGGCCTCATTATCGTCGAGATCGACGGGCTGTCCGCCCCCGTACTCGAAGCGGCGATCAGCCGGGGTTACATGCCGACGCTGGAGAAATGGCTGCGAACGGGCAGCCACAAATTGTCGGCCTGGGATTGCGGGTTTCCCTCGCAGACATCGTCGAGCCAGGCCGGGATCCTGTGCGGAAACAACTTCGACATCCCGGCGTTCCGGTGGTTCGAAAAAGAAACCGGCCACCTGATGGTGTCGAACAATCCCAACGACGCCGCGGAGATCGAACGCCGCGTGTCGAGCGGCGAAGGCCTGCTGAGCGATGGCGGCGTCAGCCTGGGCAACATGTTGACCGGCGACGCCCCGCGGAGCCGGCTGACCATTAGTTCGATGCTCGACACCGCGCGAACGGTCCGGGACGGATACGGCGACCTTTTTCTCTACCTCTTGAACCCTTACCACTTCACGCGGGGGCTCACGCTGTCGCTGTGGGAGATCGTCGTGGAGCTGTGGCAGGGCACGCGCCAGCGAATCGCCGGCGAGCAACCCCGCGTGCACCGGGGAGGGAGCTTTCCCGTGTTGCGGGGCGTGTCAACCGGACTTCTCCGCGAAGCGACCACTTCGCTGCTGATTGGCGAAATTTTCGCCGGCACCAGGATTGCCTACGCTTCGTTCGTGGGATATGACGTCGTCGCCCACCACGCCGGCCCCGCGCGCCGGGACGCCCTCGGCCTGCTGCGCGGCATCGACAACAAGCTCGCCCTGCTCGCCCGCGCCGCCGAGGACGCGCGGCGGCCGTACTACTTCGTCGTCTTGTCCGACCACGGGCAGAGTTTCGGCGCGACATTCAAACAGCGCTACGGCGTCACGCTGGAACAACACGTCCAGTCGCTGCTCACCGGCGAAGAAACGGTGCGCGCGTATGTCGGCTACGGCGAAGGTTGGGGACACCTCAACGCGCTGTTGTCGGAAGCGGTTCAACACGAGGGCATGGCGGGACGCGCCGTCCGCCGCATGTTTCGCCGCCGCACGCAGGAGGGATACGTCAACGTCAAACCCCGCGAACTGACCGGCGCCACCACACCCGACACGGAACCGCCGGGAAACGTGGTCGTGTGCGAATCGGGGAATCTCGGCCTCATCTACTTCGCGGACCGGCCCGGCCGGGTGTCGTTCGAGAAAATGGCAGTCGACTATCCCAACCTGATCGAGGGGCTCGTCGGACACCCCGGAGTCGGGTTCGTCCTCTGTTTCTCCGAGTTACACGGCCCCTTGGTGATGGGAAAGGACGGCATTTATTATCTCCGTGACGACCGCGTCGAAGGTCGCGACCCCCTGGCCCACTTCGGGCCGCGGGCGGCGAAACACCTCCGCCGCTTCGACACGTTTACGCACGTACCGGACCTGGCCGTCAACAGCCTCTACGATCCGCTCACCGGCGAGGTAGCCGCGTTCGAGGAGCTGGTCGGATCGCACGGCGGCATGGGCGGGCCCCAGAATGAACCCTTTATCGTCTACCCGGCGTCGTGGGCCAGTGGCGAAATCGAAATCACCAACTCCAACGACCTCCACTGGTTGCTGCGACGATGGCAGCAGCACCTCGTCTGATCGTCCTTACCACCGATCACCTCAGCGTTTATGGCAATCGGGGTTGAATCCGTACGGCCGATGTGACACCATCTACTGCCCGCGGAACCGGGCTCGGAATCACGACGACGACGACAAGGTGTACCGGTAAATGACGACTGCGATTGCCATTATCTCCATCGTGATCCAGATGGCCGCCGCGGTGGCGGCGATTTCGCTGGTGAGTATGACGCGGCCGAAATGGGTGTGGAGCCTGCTCGCTACGGGCATGGTGACGCTCGCCGCCATCCGCGTCGCCGGCCTCATCCGCGGCACGCTCGACCCCGCCGCCGAAGTCGTATATCTGGTCTTTTCCGTCCTCGTGCTGGCCGCGCTGCTCGGTATCCGGCCGATGTGCCGCGCGTTCCACACGTCCGTCGGCCGACTCGACCTCGTCGAGGCCGAACTCGAGGCGGCCCGCCGCCGCCTGGGTTACGTCCTCGACACGGCGCCCATCATCGTCTTCGCCGTGGACTCGAACGGTGTCTTCACCCTGTCGGAAGGGCGCGGGCTGAAAGATCTCGGGCTCCAACCCGGCCAGCTCGTCGGTCAATCCGTTTTCGACGTCTACCACGACTACCCTGCGATCGTCTCCAACATCCGCCGTGCGCTGGCCGGCGAAGAAGTGTCCGCCCCGGTCGACGTCGTCGAGCAGTCGTACGAGGTTCAATATTCGCCGCTTCGCGACGGACGGGGCCGGGTGACGGGTGTGTTCGGCGTCGCGGCCGACGTGAGCCGTCGCAAGCGGAGCGAAGCCCAGTTGCGCGCCACCAAGGATCGCTTCCGCGCACTCGTCGAAACGACGAGCGACTGGGTATGGGAGGTCGACCTCGACGGCATATATACATACGTCAGCCCCAAGGTGAAAGAGCTCCTCGGATACGATCCCGACGAGCTGATCGGCAAAACACCGTTCGACCTGATGCCGCCCGATACCGCGCAGCGCGTACGTGAACAATTTCGAAAATACGTTTCCGAACGGGACGCATTCTCCGGCGTCGTCAATTCGAACCTCCACAAGGACGGCCACGAGGTCGTGCTCGAAACGAGCGGCGTCCCCGTGTTCGGTGAAGACGGGCACCTGATCGGCTACCGCGGCATAGACCGCGACATCACCACACGGATGCGGGACGTGGAAGCGCTGAGCGCCAGCGAGGACCGGCTCAAGCTCGCCATCGTCGCCGCCGACATGGGGACCTGGGACTGGGACGTCGCCACCAATAAGATGACCTGGTCGGAGCAGGTCGAGCGTCTATTTAGCCTGGAGACCGGTACTTTCGACGGCACGTTCGAAAAATACCTGTCGCTGATCCATCCCGATGACCGCGACCACGTCCAGTTCGCCATCAACGCGGCGCTCGAGAACAAGGTCTCGCCCTACCGGGCGCTTCAACGGGTTGTCCATCCGTCCGGCGACACCCGCTATATCGAGGCTATCGGGCAAGTACTCCGGGACGACAACGGAGCACCCGTCCGCATGCTGGGCCTCGCCACCGACGTCACCGACCGTGTACTCGCCGACCACCAGCTGCGCAAAGAAAAAGAGATGGCGCAGATGTACCTCGACATCGTCGGGACGATCATGGTGTCAATCGACCGAAACCGGCGGGTGAGATTGATCAACCGCCGGGGCTGCGAACTGCTCGGCTACGACGAAGAGGAGATCATCGGCGAAGACTGGTTCGAGCATTTCCTGCCCGCGGCGATCCGGGAGACTACCGCGAAAGCATTCGAACAACTGATCGCGGGTCATATCGAAAACGTCGAATACTTCGAGAACCCGGTGCTTACCCGGTCGGGCGAGGAACGCCTGATCGCGTGGCACAACGCGCCGATGTACGACGACGACGGGGAAATCGTCGGGACAATGAGCTCGGGCGCCGACATCACCGACCGCCACCACGCCGAACGGATCAACCAGGAACTGGAGGACCAGCTGCGTCATTCGCAACGAATGGAGACCATCGGCACTCTGGCGGGAGGCATCGCGCACGACTTCAACAACATTCTGTCTCCCATCCTGGGGTACACCGACATGGCGATAGAGGACGTCGGCGAGGACAGCCCCATCCACCACTACCTCGAAAACGTGCTCCAGGCGGCGCAACGGGCGAAGGAGCTGGTCGAGCAGATCCTGTTGTTCAGCAAGAATGTCGACCGGGAAGCGAGCCCCATTCACCTCCACGTGATTATCCGTGAGGGTCTGAAATTTGTGCGTGCGTCGCTGCCGACGACCATCGAGATTCAGCAGAATGTCAACATCGACTCGGGCGTGGTTCTGGCCAACTCGGCGCAGATTCACCAGATCCTGGTCAACCTGTGCACCAACGCCGCGCACGCGATGCGCGAAACCGGCGGGGTGCTGCGCGTCGCGCTGGAACCCGTCGACGTCGATGAAAGACTGGCGGAAGAACACAACAACCTGCGCCCCGGTCCGTACGCGCGCCTGATGGTACAGGACACCGGCGGCGGCATGGACGAGACCACACTCCAGCGGATTTTCGAGCCGTTCTTCACGACGAAGGACATCGGAGAGGGAACCGGGCTGGGGTTGTCCGTCGTCCACGGTATCGTGATCAACCACGGAGGAGAAATCGTCGTCGCGAGCGAAAGCGGCGAAGGCACCACCGTGACTGTCTATTTTCCGCACACGGAAAAGAGCGAGGAAACGACGGAGGAAATCGTCGATGTCTCCGGGACCGAGCACGTGCTGTTCGTCGACGACGAACCGGCAATCGTAACGCTGGGCAGGCGCATGCTGGAACGGCTCGGCTACCGGGTGACGACGGCCTCGGACGGTGAAGAGGCGCTGGAAATCATCCGGGAGGACCCGAACGGAATTGACATAGTGTTGACCGACCAGACCATGCCAAGAAAAACGGGACTGGATGTCGTGACGGAAGCCCGGGAAATCCGCGAGGGTCTTCCCGTCGTCCTGATGACGGGCTACAGCGACAAGATCACGCCCGAAAAACTCGACGAGCTCGAAGTCAGCGGGCTCGTGACGAAGCCGTTGAGTGGAAGAAACCTCGGCGCAGCCATCAGAAATGCGCTCGACTGATTAACCTGTAACCGCCGGAGAAAAAACATGGGCCGCATCATGGTCGTCGAAGACGACAAAGCCGTCAGGGAGCTGCTGCGGGAGATCCTCAAGCGGGCCGGACACGAGGTGATCGCCGCCCGCAACGGGAAGGAAGCAATCGCGCTCTACCAGGACACCCCGGCCGACCTCGTCATCACCAATATCCTGATGCCCGAGAAAGAGGGGCTGGAGACAATCCAGGAGATGCGCCGCGACGACCCGGACATCAAGATCATCGCCATATCCGGCGGAGGCCAGATCGGACCGGCCGACTACCTCGAGATCGCCCGGCGTTTCGGCGCCAGGCGGACTTTTTCCAAGCCGTTTGATCGCAAGGAACTCCTCGCGGCCGTCGACGAACTGCTGGGAGATTCAGACTGAGTCTTCGCGTCCCGGCAATCTGCGAGCTAACCGAATACCTGATTGCTTTTCAACTAACGAAGCATTACAATTCCCCAAAGGTCATCTGCCGCAAGAAGAGACCTTCTCCCACAGCATAACTATCCGAAAGTATTTAAGTTATAGTCACAGGAACTATCCACAATTCCATCCACAGGGTTGGTGAAATCTAATTATGGAACGTAAAAAGGTGAGCATCGAGGGCAACGAGGCCGCCGCCTATATTGCCTACCGGACCAACGAGGTAATCGCCATTTATCCGATCACCCCATCCTCGCCCATGGGCGAGTTTGCCGACGCATGGAGTGCGAACGGGGTGAAGAATATCTGGGGCAGTGTGCCCGACGTGGTCGAGATGCAGTCCGAAGGTGGCGCCGCCGCCGCCGTGCACGGATCGCTCCAGGCCGGATCCCTGACAACGACGTTTACCGCCAGCCAGGGGCTGCTCCTGATGATCCCGACGATGTACAAGATCGCCGGCGAGCTCACGCCGGCGGTGTTCAATATAGCCGCTCGTTCGCTGGCCGCGCAGGCGTTGTCGATCTTCGGCGACCACAGCGACGTGATGGCCACTCGCTCCACCGGCTGGGCCCAGCTCTACTCCAATTCGATCCAGGAGATCATGGACACGACGCTGATCTCGCAGGCGTGCACGCTCGAGTCACGGGTACCGTTTCTCCACATCTTCGACGGATTCCGCAGCTCGCACGAGATCCAGAAAATCGAGTTGATCCCCGAAGAACTGATCCGGGAGATGATTCCGGAAGACAAAGCCCGCGAGCATCGCGAGCGCGGCATGACACCCGACAGGCCCATCATCCGCGGCACGGCACAAAATCCCGACGTCTACTTCCAGGCGCGCGAAACGGTCAACCCGTTTTATCTCGCCACCCCCGAGATCGTCCAGCAGACGATGGACAAGTTCGCCCAGGTCGTCGGCCGCCAGTATCGCCTGTTCGACTACGTCGGGGCACCCGACGCCGACCGCGTGGTCGTCCTGATGGGATCGGGGTGCGAGACAGTGAGCGAAACCATCGACTACCTCAGCAGCCAGGGCGAAAAGGTCGGGCTGTTGAAGGTGCGCCTGTTCAGGCCCTTCTCGGTCGAACATTTCGTCAAGGCGCTGCCGTCCACCGTCAAGGTGGTCGCCGCCCTGGACCGCACCAAGGAGCCGGGCGCGATCGGTGAGCCGCTCTACCAGGACATCGTCACGGCCGTACACGAGGGGATCACCGCCGGCACGACTCCGTTCGACGCCGCACCGCGGATCATCGGCGGCCGCTACGGACTCTCGTCCAAGGAGTTCACGCCGGCAATGGTCAAGGGCGTGTTCGACGAAATGAAGAAAGACCAGCCCAGGAACCACTTCACCGTCGGTATCAACGACGACGTCACCCACACGAGCATCGAGTACGACCCGGCGTTCTCGACCGAGTCGAGCGACGTGACCCGTGCCCTTTTCTACGGACTCGGATCCGACGGCACGGTGGGCGCGAACAAGAACTCGATCAAGATCATCGGCGAGGCGACGGACAACTACACGCAGGGTTACTTCGTGTACGATTCGAAGAAATCCGGCGCACAGACCGTATCGCACCTCCGGTTCGGCCAGGAACCTATCCGTGCGACGTACCTCATCGAAAAGGCCAACTTCGTCGCCGTCCACCAGTATGGATTCATCGACCGTTACGACACGCTGAAGTTCGCCGAAGAGGGTGCGACGTTTCTGTTGAGCAGCCCGTACGGACCCGACGAGATCTGGGACAAGCTCCCCCGGCCCGTCCAGCAGACCATCATCGACAAGAAGATCAAATTCTGGGTGATCGACGCCTACAAGGTGGCGCGCGAGACCGGGATGGGGGTCCGCACCAACACGATCATGCAGGTCGGATTCTTCGCCCTGTCCGGCGTATTGCCAAAGGACGAATCCATCCAGAAGATCAAGGACTACATCAAGAAGACGTACGGCAAGCGCGGCGACGCGGTCGTGAAGAAAAACTTCGCCGCCGTCGACGGCGCGCTGGCGGAGCTCTTCGAAGTCAAGTATCCCGACAAGATCACGTCGACCAGGGAGTTTCCCCCCTGGGTACCCGATGAGGCCCCCGACTTCGTCAAGAACGTGACCGCCGAGATCATGGCCGGCAACGGAGACCTGCTCCCAGTGAGCGCGTTTCCCGTCGACGGCACCTATCCAAGCGGGACGACGCAGTACGAAAAGCGCAACATCGCGCTCGACGTGCCCGTGTGGGAGTCCGACCTCTGCATTCAGTGCGGCAAGTGTGCGATGGTGTGTCCCCACTCGGTGATCCGGACAAAGCTCTTCGACAAGAACGACGTCAAGGGCGCGCCCGACGGCTTTCAGGTTTCGAAGGCGCGTTGGCGCGAGTTTCCCGGCAAGCAGTTCACGCTGCAGATGTCGGTCGACGACTGCACCGGGTGCCGGTTGTGCGTTGAAATATGCCCCGCCAAGGACAAGAGCCACGTCGGCCACAAGGCGATCAACATGACACCGCGCATCGACATCCCCGCCGAGCGCGTTGCCGACTGGGACTACTTCCGCACACTGCCCGACGTGACGACGAACGGAGGACAGAGCGCGCTCAATTACAAGAAGGTCAAGGACATCCAGCTCAAGGAGCCGCTCTTCGAGTTCTCCGGTGCTTGCGCCGGTTGCGGCGAAACCCCGTACATCAAGTTGATGACCCAGCTGTTCGGAGACCGGGCGCTCATGGCCAACGCAACCGGGTGTTCGTCCATCTACGGCGGCAACCTGCCGACGACACCCTACTCAAAGAACGCCGACGGACGCGGCCCCGCCTGGAACAACTCGCTGTTCGAGGACGCCGCCGAGTTCGGCATGGGAATGCGGATGGCCGTCGACAAGCAGACCACGTACGCGCGCGAACTCGTCGACCGCCTGCGCGCCGACATCGGAGAGGATCTCGCCGGCTCGCTCCTCAGCGCCGACCAGACCAATGCCGACGAAATCGAAACCCAGCGGGCCAGGATCACCCAGCTAAAGGACAAGATCGGCGACCGCACCGACCCCGAAGCACTCGACCTCATGCGCGTGGCCGACCAGCTGGCCAGAAAGAACGTGTGGATCGTCGGCGGCGACGGGTGGGCGTACGACATCGGGTACGGCGGTCTCGACCACGTGCTGGCCAGCGGGCGCAACATCAACGTGCTCGTCCTCGACACCGAAGTCTACTCCAACACCGGCGGGCAGTCGTCCAAGGCGACGCCGATCGGCGCCGTGGCCAAGTTCGCCAGCGGCGGCAAGACGACGCCAAAGAAAAACCTCGGGCTCATGGCCATGAGCTACGGCCACGTGTACGTCGCACAGGTCGCCATGGGGGCGAGCGACACGCACGTCTTGAAAGCCCTTCAGGAAGCCGAGTCGTACGACGGCCCCTCGCTGATCATCGCGTACTCACACTGCATCGCGCACGGCATCGACATGTCCAAGGGGCTCAGCCAGCAGAAGCTCGCCGACGAGGCCGCTTACTGGACGCTGTACCGTTTCGACCCCCGTCTGCGCGACGAGGGCAAGAATCCGTTCCAGCTCGACTCCAAAGCGCCCACCGTGCCCGTGAAAGAGTACATGTACAACGAGAACCGGTTCCGGATGCTGACGCAGTCAAACCCCGACGTCGCAGAGAAGCTCGCCGTGCTGGCTCAGAAAAACGTAACCGAGCGCTGGCAGATGTACGAACGGATGGCCAGACAGGAATCGACCGACTAGCAAGAGAGGACAAACATGGATCTCAAGACTTCATATCTGGGAATGGAACTCCAGAACCCGATCGTTCCGTCCGCCTCGCCGCTGTCGGAGAAGATCGATAATCTCAAGAAACTCGAGGATTCCGGCGCGGCCGCCATCGTGATGCACTCCCTTTTCGAGGAACAGATCAACGAAGAGAGTCACAGGCTGGACCATTACCTGTCTTACGGCGCCGAAAGCCACGCCGAGGCAATGCACTACTTTCCCGAGCCGCACCAGTACAAGGCGGGGCCGGACCAGTACCTCAACCTCGTCCGCCAGGCCAAGGAAGCGCTGAGCGTTCCCGTGATCGGCAGCCTCAACGGCGTTTCCACCGGCGGTTGGGTCGACTTCGCCACGCGTATACAGGAGGCCGGAGCCGACGCGCTCGAACTCAACGTATACTTCGTTCCGACCAAGATCGACATGACCGGCGGCGATGTCGAACAGATGTACGTCGACATCGTGACCGACGTGAAGAAGGCCGTCGACATTCCCGTGGCCATCAAGGTCAGCCCCTTTTTCAGCTCCATGGCCAACATGGCCAGGAAGCTCGTCGACGCCGGCGCCGACGGACTCGTGCTCTTCAACCGCTTCTACCAGCCCGACTTCGACCTCGAAGAGCTCGAAGTCGTCCCCCACCTCGTGCTCAGCTCCAACTTCGACGGCCGGCTGCCCCTCAGGTGGATCGCCATCCTGTTCGGACGTCTCCAGGTCGACTTTGCGCTGACGCGCGGCGTGTCCGGACACGAGGACGTACTCAAGGCACTCATGGCCGGCGCCAACGTCGTCATGATGAC
>CBDUWU010000009.1:0-29594 GCA_965371015.1 uncultured bacterium
ATACTTGTGGATCTGAACCCCGCAAATCTGGGATGGGCGATCGTTTTCGCGGCAGCGGGCTTTGCCATCCTGGCCGGCGGGGGCGAGGTCCTGGTCCGAGGGGCCGTCAACGCTTCGCGCCTGCTCCGCGTCTCTCCCGTCGTGATCGGTCTCACGGTAGTAGCGTTCGCGACGTCGCTTCCCGAACTGGCGGTGAGTTTGCTCGCTGCGCGCATGGGCAGTCCCGACGTCGCCATCGGCAACATCGTTGGATCCAACCTGTTCAACATTGCCGTCATTATCGGCGTGGCCGCGCTGCTGTTTCCACCTCTCCGCTTCCGGTTGCCGAAGATCCGCTTCGACGTTGGCGTGATGATCGGCGCCGCAATCGCCCTCATTATAGCAGGCTGGAACGGGAAGGTCGGGCACATCGAAGGCGCTGCTATGCTGGCCCTGCTGGTCGTGTTTCTCTGGATCCGGCTTCGGGACGGGCTCGGCGCCACCGGAAAAGAACTCGAATCGGACGCCAGGGCCATAATCGAGGCGCACGGGAGCAAGTCGCGAGGTATCGTTGTATCCATCGTCCAGATTTTTGTCGGCGCGGGGCTTCTGACGCTGGGGGCGGAGTTCCTCATCCGGGGCGCGATATTCGTCGCGCGGGACCAGGGGATCAGCGAACGCATCATTGCCGTCACCCTCGTGTCGGCGGGGACGGGACTGCCCGAGCTGGTCACCGCGATCGTGGCCGGTATCCGGCGCCAGATGTCGGTGGCCATCGGCAACGTGATCGGATCGAATATTTTCAATGTGTTCGGCATTCTCGGTGTCGTTGCGATGACACACCCCATCCCGGCTGACACCCGGCTCATCCATGAAGACGCCTTCTGGATGCTGGGGATATCGATATTCGTTCTCCTGCCCGTCCTGAAACCGGGCAGGAAACTCTCGCGGTACGAAGGCGCCATTCTTCTGCTGGCGTACGTCAGCTATCTTGTCTGGTTGATCCGGACCTGACCCGGCCGCGAAGGAATCATAAGGGTAAGAAACGTTTCGGAGCGTAGAGACCATGAAAATCATCATACTTGGCGCGGGTGATATTGGATTTCAGCTCGGAAAACGGCTGTCGCGCGAAAAATACGACATCACGATGATCGAAAACGAGCCGGCCCAGGTCAAACGGGCCAGCGAGCAACTCGACGCGATCGTCGTCGAGGGCCACGCGGCCAGCCACAAAGTGCTCGAAAGCGCTGGCATCCGCGACGCCGATATCCTGGCAGCGATGACGAACAACGACGAGGTCAACCTCCTCGCCTGCATGCTGGCGAAGAAACTCGGCCGGGCGACGACAATAGCCCGTGTCCGCAATCCGGAGTTGACCGAGGACGACTTTGCCCTGACGCGCGAGGAGATGTGCGTCGACCACGTCATTCACCCGGAACAGGAGACGGCCAACGCGATCGTCCGCCTGATTCGCCAGTCGTCGGCGACAAACGTGATCGAGCTGGAAGAGGGAAAGATCCAGATCGTCGGCGTACGCGTAGAAATGGGATCGGCGCTGTTGAGAAAGCCCCTGTATAAATTGTCCGATGAATTCGGCGACCCGCCCATGCGCATCGTCGCCATCAACCGTAACCAGCGAACATTGATACCACGCGGCGATCACGAACTGATTACCGGCGACCTCGTGTTCGCCGTTTGCGCACCCGATTATATCCCTCAGTTCATCGAACTCACCGGCAAGAAGGACATCGAGATCAACGACATGATGATCCTCGGGGGAGGGCTGGTCGGCCAGTTCGTAGCCCGCAATCTCTCCTCCGAGATCAACATCAAGATCATCGAGAGCAACGTGGGCAAGTCGGAGCAAATTGCCGATCTTCTGCCCAACACGCTGATCATCCAGGGCGACGGAACCGACATCGACCTGATGGCGGTGGAGGGCTTGCAGGATATGGACGCGTTCGTGGCCGTCACGGGAAAAGACGAGACCAATATCATATCCACGCTGGTCGCGCGCCACCTCAAGGTGCCCCGGACCATCGCGCTCGTGAATTCACTCGAGTATCTACCCATTACGCCGACGATCGGGATGGACGCCGTGGTGAGCAAGCAACTGCTCACCGTCAACGCGGTCCACCGTTTCATACAGCGCCAGCAGATCGCCGCCTACGCGACGGTCCCCGGCCTCGACGTCCAGATCATCGAGTACATCGCCGGTAAGGGGAAAATCTGCAAGAAACCGCTCAAGGACGTCGGCTTCCCCGACGACGCCATCGTCGGAGCCGTCATGCAAGACGACGAGATGACGGTCCCCAAGGGCGATACCATCATCAAACCAGGCGACCGGGTCGTCGTGTTCGCGCGCCCGGGGGCGATCCACGCCGTAGAAAAGCTGTTCAACTAGGTGTCGTCAGATGCATATTGTCAGCGTAATTCATGTCTTGAGCCTCCTGTTGATCTTCCTGTCGGGGGCGATGCTCCTCCCGATCCCGTTCTCTCTATACTATGGCGACCCCGATTACGTGGCGCTGCTCATGAGCGCCGGCATCACCCTCCTGTTCGGTTTTACCGGCTTCAAAGCCAGCCGGTTCGACAAGGACCTCCGACCCAAAGAGGGTTTCGCTATCGTCACCCTGGGCTGGCTTTGTTTCGCCATTTTCGGTAGCCTGCCCTTTCTGCTGTCGGGCGCGATCACGTCCTGCACCGACGCATTTTTCGAGACGATGTCGGGATTTACTACGACGGGAGCGTCGATCCTGACCAACATCGAAGAGCTCCCGCACGGCGTCCTGTTCTGGCGCAGCCTCACCCACTGGATCGGCGGTATGGGCATCATTGTGCTGTCGCTGGCGATCCTCCCGTTTCTCGGCGTCGGGGGCATGCAGATGTACCGGGCCGAGGTGCCGGGGCCGACGGCCGACCGTTTGACGCCGCGCATCGAACAAACAGCCAAAATACTATGGGGCGTATACGTCGCGTTTACCGCCGTCCTGACGGTGTTGTTGTTGTTCGGCGGGATGAGTTTCTTCGACGCGTTGTGCCATTCGTTCGGCACACTGGCGACCGGCGGATACTCGACGAAGAACGGTAGCATCGGAGCGTACGGTAGTACCTACATCAACTACGTGATTGTTGTTTTCATGTTGATCGCGGGTACAAACTTCGCGCTCCACTACCGGTTCATCAAGGGCGACTGGAAGGCGTACCTGCGCAATCACGAGTTCCTGTTTTTTGTATCTTTGATCGGACTGGCAACGTTGTTTATCGGGATCGATACGTACACGAACAACTATCACAACCTGGAAGAAACGGCGCAGAACTCGCTGTTTCAGGTCGTCTCTATCCTCACAACCACGGGATACGTGACGGCGGACTACGAGCAGTGGCCGTTCTCCTCGCAGTTTATTCTGTTCATGTTGATGTTCTTCGGCGGATGCGCGGGTTCGACGGGCGGCGGCATAAAGATGCTTCGTATACACGTACTGGTCAAATCGGTATTCGCCGAAATAACGCGGTTACTACACCCGCACGCCGTCGTTCCCGTCAAGGTCGGCGGCCAGACGGTGCCGCGCGAGGTCGTGGCCAACATCGTCGGCTTCTTTATCCTGTTCGTGTTGATTTACGTCATCAGCGTATTCGTCATGGCGGCCATGGGCCTCGACATGGCGACGGCGTTCGGTTCGGTCGCTGCATCGCTCGGGAACATTGGCCCGGGGCTCGGATCGGTCGGCCCGACGGACAGCTACGCCCACTTACCGACGGCGGGCAAATGGTTCCTGACCTTTCTGATGTTGTCGGGCCGCCTGGAGCTGTATACGGTCATTATCCTGCTATCCCCGTCTTTCTGGAAAAAATAGATCCATGTCGAGCCGGGTCGCCTCCGGGGGTTGAGGGAGGGGGGGATATCGTGTATGATCAATGGCGATTGTTGACCAGCCTCAAGGGGAAAGTCCGATTCCATGTCCCAGTCCGTCAAACTGCTAGACTGCCATCCCGCGACCGCCGACTTGCGCCAGGAAGTCATCGACGGTCTCCGCCTCCCCCTCAAGGAACTGCCGTGCAAGCTATTCTACGACGAGAAAGGGTCCCAGCTCTTCGACCGGATCTGCGAGCTCGAAGAGTACTATCCCACCCGGACCGAAGTGAAGATCATGCACGATTACGGCGACGAGATGGCGGCGGCCGTAGGACCGAAAAGCCTCGTGATCGAATACGGGAGCGGTGCCAGCGACAAGACGCGGATCCTGCTCGACCACCTGGAAGACCCCGTCGGATACGTCCCCATCGACATCTCCCGGGAACACCTTCTCCAGTCGTCGCGGCGGATATCCGCCGCCTACCCGCGGCTGGAAGTGCTCCCCGTATGTGCCGACTACGAACAGCCCTTTTCCGTCCCGGTGCCCACCCGGCCCGCCGCCGGCCGGCTCGTCTATTTCCCCGGTTCCACCATCGGCAACTTCCACCTCGCCGAGGCGAAGCGGTTCTTGTCCCGTATGGCAAGTCACGCCGGTCCTTCCGGAAAGATGCTCATCGGTGTCGACGTCAAAAAAGACCCCGACATACTCACCCGCGCCTACAACGATGCCGAAGGCGTCACGGCTGAGTTCAACATGAATATCCTGCACCGCATCAACGAAGAACTCGGAACCTGCTTCGATACCGGCGCCTTCAAACACCACGCGTACTATAATGACGCCGCCGGGCGCATCGAGATGCACCTCGTCAGTCTCGTTCGACAGACCGTCAATATCGATCAGTGGAAATTCGAGTTCGAAGAGGACGAAAGTATCTGGACCGAATCGTCGTACAAGTTCCACATCAGCGAATTCGCCGAAATCGCCGGCGACGCGGGCTTCACTCTCGAATGCGTCTGGCAGGACGAGCGAGAACTCTTCAGCGTACAGCTATATACCGTTCGGCAGTGAGGTCACCTCCCGGCGACGGGAAGAAACACCGTAATCGTCGTCCCTTTGCCCGGCCGGCTGTCGACTTCGATCGTTCCCCCGTGCTGGCGCACGATCGAATGCGTGAGACTCAACCCCAACCCCGTACCACCCTCATCCTGCCGCGTGGTATAAAACGGGTCGAATATGCGGTCGACTTCCTCCCCGGGCATGCCCCGCCCCTCGTCGACAAACCGGGAGGCCACCGCGTCTCCGTCCCTGGTCAATCGCACCCAGATCGTCTGCCCGTAATCCGAGGCCTCGATTGCGTTGGTGATCAGGTTTATGAACACCTGCTCTATCTCAGTCGGATTGATCATGATTCTGGGGAGGTTCGGCTCCATTACCAGTTCGACGTGCACGTTATTCTGAACGGCCACCCCCCGCGTGATATCCCGGGCCCGCCGCGCCACGTCTCCCACGTCTCGCGGCGACTTCTGTGAGTCTTCCTGGCGCGACAACTGCAGCACCGTCTTCACGATCTGCCCCGCGCGTTTGGCGTCGTTCTTTATGGAGGCGAGCGCCTCGACGACTTCTCCCTTTTTCTTCGAATCACCCAGCGAATAGAGCGCCGCGTCGGCCGCCATCAGGATTGACCCGATCGGGTTGTTGATTTCGTGGGCGATGCCGGCGGCCAGGGTGCCGATCGATGCCAGCCGCTGGGCTTTCTCGAACGCCTCGATCGTCACGCGGAGTTCGCGCGTTCGCTCCGCGACCCGCTTCTCGAGTTCCTCCTGCGAGCGCAGGAGAATCGCCTCTTCTTTTTTCCGTTCGGTGATATCCCGGATTATTATCAGGAACCGGTCATTGGGCAACGCTTTGAAACTACCTTCCACCGGAAATACTGTTCCATCCTTTCGCCGCAACTGCCGCTCCTTGACGATTAACTTGCCATCTTTCAGTTCGTCGATCTGGGGAGGATCTTTCTCGAGGTCTTCTTTGGTTACGATGTCACGAAAATTCAGGCGAAAGAGCTCATCGCGCGAATACCCCAGCATCTCACACCCCGAATCGTTGGCTTCGATGTAACCGCCCTCCATGTCGGAGATAAAGATCCCGTCCGAGGCGTGATGGACGAGGGTCCTGTACTTCTCCTCACTCTCGCGAAGGCGCTCGCTCGCCTCCTTTGACGCCGTGACGTCGGTCGCCACACCGACAACCTGCGTAGGGCGGCCGTTTTCCGTCTTGAATACAAACGCCCGGTGCTGCAGCCACCGGACCGCGCCATCCGGCTTGACGATCCGGTAGTCGTTGCCCTGAAATCCGTCGGTGACCGTTTCTCCCAGGGTGGCGAAACTCGCGAGCACCCGCTCGCGATCGTCCGGGTGCACGGCTTCTATCCACGACATCGGGTTCTCGTAGATCTCTTTCGCCGGACGGCCGTACATTTCTTCGTACGCGGGACTCACATAAAGCGCTTGCCGCTTTTCGATATCCAGGATATAGAACACATCGTGTATCGCCTCCGCCAGCCTGCGAAATCGTTTCTCGGATTCCTCGAGCTGAATCTGGTAGGTCTTCCTGTCCGTGATATCGCGGGCAAATATCGACGCTCCAATGATCTCTTCACCCTTGTACAGCGGTCCCGCCGTGTTGCTGTACCATCGATCGAGAAAAGGTGTATACGACTCGAAATGCACGGGGGTGCCTTCGTTGAATACGACGTCGAGACTTCGACGGATGTCTTCGTGCATTTCCGGGTCGATGTAATCCAACGGTGACACTTTACCGATAACATCGAGGAAGTCCAGTCCTGGTGCCACGCGGTTGACGTACTGGATGGTGACGTTTCTGTCGACGAGAATGAAATACTCGAAAGGACTCTCGACGAGCGCCCGCCAGAACGGTTCCGAGGAGCGCAGCGACTGCGCTGCCGCCTTGTACTCGGTGCTCGCCGGATCCGACTGGACGATCACGGCGAGGCGTTCGGGCGCCTCATTGGCGTGCGGGGCGGCCTCCAGCATTTTCCGGAGCATCGCAGGAAGCAAACTGAGATATCCGCCCGCGGTGTCCCTGACGAGAATATCGTCTGCCCCGGCGAGCAGCGCTACGGACGCTTCATTTTCCTGTCCGGGCTCGAAAACGATCAGGGTGGATACGGACTGCAGATGCCTCTTGAGCCGGCGCGAAAAACCAAGCCCCGCGCTCCCTGGTATCGAATTGGCCACGACCGCCGCATCGTACACGGCTTCGCCCGCAGCAATATCCGCGAACGCCTGGTCCGGATCACTGCTCAGGGTCAGATCGAGGCCCGTTGTGCCACTATCGATCGCTGCCAGCAATTCGCCGGCTTTTTTTTCGTCGGGTTCGAGAATGAGGATCCGGCTGTGTGTACCGGTATTGCCAGGTTCCGCGTGTTTCATGATTATTGATAATTGACGGTCCGGTCGTGCTGGCCTCTACAGCAGGCCAAAGCCGGCGGACCATCTCCCCGTGGGTACAGGTTCCGAGTTCTCTGGGCCGACCCGGTCCCGAACCCGCGTTGGTCTCGCCGGCTCCGGCTCTCTCCCCAAAAAAAACAAGGTCCCCCAGAGCATCCCCCGAATCCCAAGGATTGCCCCGTAATGGACCTTCAACTTGCGGGCCTTTCGCCCGCCCGTCAAGGTATCCCGCGACCGATCGCCGCGGGCCCTGCTATGTCGTCCGTGTCACTTCCGTCGTTGTGGAAGTACCGGCTTCAGTTCATCTCTGACTTCAACTGCTCGACGATACGTTCGATCGATACGCGCAGCCGGCCCAGCCGTTTCGATTTGAACGCGCTTTTCGATGCCTGCAACTCGTCCGATACGGTCGAAAGCAGCTGGACAAACCACCCCGTCCGGTCACACGGGTCCGTCGTGCACCCCTTCGCCCTCTTCGAATCGCGCGACTCCAGGATGGCGCCGTCGACCCGGGTCAGTAATTCCCGAAACTCGACCGGCTTTTCGACGTACGCCCGGACCGGCAGTTCGACCGCCGGTACCGCGGTATCCATGGAAGGATACGCGGTGACGAGTATGACGGGAACGCCTTTCTGTATCCTGGCCGTTTCGCGAACCAGTTTGAGTTCATCGTTGCCCGGCATTCTGATGTCCGAAATCACGGCGTCGTAGCGCCGCTGCTCGAGCTTTTCGATCGCCGAGGGTGCGTCGGTCGCGCAGTCGCACTCATAGCCCTCTTTTTCAAAGAGGTTGGCCGTGAACCGGAGAAAATCTTCCTCGTCATCGGCAAGCAGAATACGCGCGCGAGTAACCTTCAATTTGCCTCCGGATTTCCCGGATGAGTGGTTTCCCCCTGACCTCAATTTACCGGAAAGGGCCGTTTATATTAAACACCCTAACGGGGGTGCCTGTCAAGACGGCGAGACAGTGCCCGTGCGGTGGGAACCGTTGACGCAACGCGTCTTTCCGCTATAATCCGGTGCGTGAAAGGTCCCGTCATTAGTAAAATACGAATCGCCCTCGCTCTGACCATCTCGCTGGTCGCACTTACCGGCTGGCTTATAGCGCTGACCGGTTGCGGCGGCGGATCGGCCCCGTCGGGGGACGCGTTGATCTCGGGTGAAGAGCTCGCATCGCGACTTCAATCCAATGCCGCCCCGCTGATTCTCGATGTCCGGACGAGTGGTGAATACGCAAGCGGCCACATACCGGGGGCCATCCACATTCCTCACGCCCAGATTTCGCGGCGCATCGGAGAACTCGAGGAGTACCGGGACAAGGAAATCGTCGTTTACTGCGCTTCAGGACCCCGTGCCTACAGCGCTGAGGCGGTATTGAACCGGGCGGGCTTCGAGCGGGTCCGCCACCTCGCCGGAGACATCACGCGATGGCGGCGCGAAGGGCGACCGATCTCCCGCTGATGGCCGATGGCGGCAATTCATTAATTTACAACGGCTAGACGCGCCGTCATTCACCGCGTCCTCAAGCCGTTCGCCATAACAGTATATCGCTCCGGAAATTACAGAAGTTCGAGGAGGCGAATTGTGGAAAAATACCCACCCTCTCCGCTCATATCGCAATAACTACTTATTAATAAATAAATTACGTTTTCCACAAACAGGCGGTATTTATTCACACCTTACATGTTGGATGTGGAAAACCGGGCCATGGCGAGGCGTTCGGTGGCGAGTACAACGAGGCCTCCGGATACAAGATCCGGAAGCCTCGTTGGCGAAACTCTTTGCTGGCAGGGACCCCGGCCGGTTTCGGGCAGCCGCGTTTAGCGGGAAGCCGCCGGCTCAGGTTTCTGCTCGGGCTTGGACCAGGACTTCTCCGTTCTGATCTCGGGAGTCTTGCCGCCCATCTTGCAGTTGCCTTCGAAGAAGACGCCCTCGTCAATCACGAGCCGCGTCGTCTGGATGTCGCCCTCAACATGCGAGCCAGTCTGGAGTTCAATCTTGTTCGTCGCGATAATGTTCCCGACGATTTTGCCGCCTACGATGGCGTTCTTGACCTTTACCTCGGCCTTGACCACTCCAGATTTGCCGATAATGAGAGTCTCCGGACATTGAATGGAGCCGTCGAACTGACCGTCGATGCGGATTGTGCCTTGAAGTTCGATGTCCCCCTTCACCTTGCAGCCCTGTCCAAGTATCGAATTCAGGCTGCCCTGTCCTGTGGTGCTTTCCGCTTCTTTACCAAACATGCTTTACGCCTCCTCTACACAGTGATTTTCGACAAAGCAAGTCAACCAATGCGAAGCCCGCGCTGACAGGATCGGATGCTGCTCGCGGGCCAGGCTAGTAATCCAGGAGATACTCCTTGGGATCGACGGGGATGCCGTTTTTTCTGAGCTCGAAATGCAAGTGCGGAGCTGTGCTCTTCCCAGTGCTTCCCAAAAAGGCGATCGGGTCTCCACGGGTTACCCGGTCACCAACTTTTACCAGATTTCGGTCGTTGTGTCCATACAGAGTATAGATACCGTACCCGTGATCGATCTCGACGACATACCCGTAGGTCTTGTCGTATCCGCTCGTGACGACAAGCCCTTCGCCCGCCGCCTTGATCGGTGTATTCTGGGCAGCAGCAATATCTATACCCGGGTGATATTTCTCGCTTTTTTCGCCCCCCGTGATGTGGAATCCCCTTGTAACATAACCTTTTATGGGCCAAAGCGAGGGCATTGACTCGAGCATCCGCTTCTGCTCCGGGACCTCGACGCCCTCACCGATATCATCCGCCAGAATGGCCGGTCTCCCCACATCCGGTGAGAAGTTGGCCACCAGAAGGCTGTCCTCCAGGGAGAGATCGACTCCCAGCATGCCTTTGATCTGGATGCTGAAGGCGTGGAGGTTGAGGAGCTCGAGCTTGAGGGAGTCGATCTGCGCGGCCTGGTGCTTGAGCTTTCGATTCTCCCAGCCGAGCCGCGCGGACTGCTGGGCGGTGTACAGCACGCGACCGTATGTGAACACGAACACGAGCACGGCGATCACGAGCACGGCGATGAGACCACCGAAGACGTAGAGCAACCGGTAAGAGAACCGGAGGTTCAAGGTCCTGTTGGTGTCGTGCGGTACGATCATGACGGAGAGTTGTTTGCTCATGACGTCTTTATACCACGCCACGAGTGAGAATCCGTCAATTAGTTTTTCTCTCTCCCTCTCTTTCTTTTGCGACGCCCATCGCCGGCAGATTGTTCCGCGGACACGCCGGCCGCGCAGCTGTTGTAATAAAAAGAGAAGAAAAACTAACGTGGTAACGGAAGGTTCAACAGTTCTGCTATGCGTTCGAAGTCTTCGTGGCTGTAGAACTCGATCGTGATCTTACCCTTGCCGCCGCGCTTCTCGTCGATCAGCACACGCGTGCCCAGGTGATTCGAAATCGCGCTCTCCAGGTAGGCGATGTGAGTCGCCTTTGCCTTCGGTTGCTTTTCCGTGCGGGTCTTCTTCGTCGATACCAGCCCCGCCTCTGTCTCCGCCTGGCGAACACTGAGGTTGAGCTTCTCGATCCGCCGTGCCAGTTTCAGTTGATCCTTCTGCGTCGGAAGCGCCAGCAACGCGCGCGCGTGGCCTCCCGTGAGACGCCCGTCGACGATCATGCCCTGGATTTCGTCCGGCAGGTTCAACAATCGAAGTGTGTTCGCCACCGAACTGCGGTCACGTCCGATCAACTGTGCGAGATCTGCCTGCGTCATTCCAAAACTCGCAACCAGCGTACGGTATGCAAACGCCACCTCGATCACGTTCAAATCTTCGCGCTGAATGTTTTCGACGAGCGCCAGTCGCAACGTGTCTACGTCCTTGACGTTCTTGACCAGCGCCGGCACTGTTGGCATTCCCGCCAGCCGCGCCGCCTGCAGTCGGCGTTCTCCCATGATCAGTTGAAACTTGGCGCCATGTTTTCGAACCACGATCGGCTGCAACACACCGTCTTCCTTTATGCTCTCTGACAACTGCTGAAGCTTTTCGTCGTCAAAAGTTTTTCTCGGTTGGTGGGGATTCGTTTCAACATGATTTACGTCGACATCGACGACGCCCATGCTTGTGTCAACCGACACTGCCGGCGTTTGCGGGATCAACGCTTCGAGTCCTTTGCCAAGTGCTTTCTTAGGCACCGGCGATCACCTCCCTGGCGAGTTGAAGATAACTTTCCGCTCCTTTGCTCTGAACGTCGTAGAGCAGAATCGGCTTTCCGAAACTCGGCGATTCGCTCAACCTGACGTTTCGCGGAATAATCGTATCGTAAACTTTGTCGCCGAAGTAATTGACCGTTTCGTCAACGACCTGGGTCGCGAGATTCAGCCGCTTGTCAAACATCGTCAGCAATACGCCTTCGATCGCGAGATCTGGATTGAGCGTCGACTGTACCAGCTTGACCGTGCCGAGCAATTGGCTCAGACCTTCGAGTGCGTAGTATTCGCACTGCACGGGAATGAGCAGCGAGTCCGCCGCCGTCAATACATTGACGGTGAGCAAACCCAGACTGGGCGGACAGTCGATGATAATGTATTCGTATTTTTCCCGGAGCGCCTCGAGCGCCTGCTTCAGCTTGAATTCGCGTCCCATCTGCGCAACCAGCTCTACCTCCGCCCCGGTGAGCTGCTGATTGGAAGGAAGGATGTGCAGGTACGGCATCACCGTTTCCATGATGGCCTCCTCGGCCAGCTCCGGTTCGAACAGCGCCTCGTAGATAGTGGTCTCGAGCGAGTTTTTGTCGATCCCCATCCCGGATGTCGCGTTTCCCTGCGGATCCATGTCGACGAGAAGTGTCGTCTTTTCCGCCACCGCCAGGCTCGCGCACAAATTGATCGCCGTCGTGGTTTTTCCCACGCCGCCCTTCTGGTTGGTGATCGCTATCACTTTGTGGTTCGTCATACTGTGAACCTCATTCACACATACGGCTCTAACTTGTTATACTACAACCTGTTGCGAGGCTTTTCCCGCCTAGTGGTTTGACTGCTTTTCGTTCTCCCACGGGGCGATGATGACGTACGTCCCCAGGGTCGGGTTATCAGACTTGTCGCGTACTGTCTCTTCGATAAAACTGGCCTGGCCCGGGTCGTACGCACGGCTCCAGAAATTGTTGGTGGCGAGCAGGGTATCCCAGTCGGACGGTATAAACACCGCGCCCGGATACGGCGTGTCGAGCCAGATATTGGAAACGCTGCTTAAGTTGTTCAAAATAAAGTCGTTATTCTGGATGGTTGCCCACGCGGAGTTGGTGAGAGCGATCCCGTGAACTGAATTGAACTGGATACTGTTCCCCGTGATAACGGTCGTCACCACCTGCAAAGTGTCACGCAAGTCCAAGTTGATCCCTGTGTGTCCGTTCGATTTGATGAGGTTGTTCACGATGGTCACTCCGGCAGGTAACACCGTCTCGGAAAGCGAGGAAACGTCGACGCCGTGACTGCGGTTGCTCGAGATATCGCAGTTGTCGACCACGAGAGTGCCGGCCGAACTCATCTTGACGCCGGCGTCGGCGCTGCAGACGAATCGGGAATTCGTCAGATTGCTGCTGGCCCCACCTTGAACCCAGAGATTCTTCACTCCGTACGAGACCTGGGTCCAGTTCATATTAACTTGTCCCGCGCCCGCTTGATCGGACACGACGCGGAAGCCCTCCCACCATCCGCGCTGCTCGGCGCAGCGCAGTGTGCGGTCGTTCGGGCGGATCAGAACCGTATCTGCTTGTGTACCAGCGGATTCCAGCGTTCCGAGAACCTCGATGGCCAGCCCGCGCTTGTTGATATACAGCTCGACACCCGCCTCGATCGAAACGATGCCGTGGTTTGGATATCCAAAGCCGATCGTCTCCTCCGTCGGATCGATAATATACGGAGACTCTTCTATGACAAACTCGCCAAAATCGTAATCGTTTGCCGTCCGGCGGGTTCCGCGCCTGAGGGGCTCGGTCACCGATTTTGATAGTTCGCCGTCGGAGACGGTAATCGTGACGACATCGTCACCGACCGACCGCTCCGGCATCCACTCCATGATGGTTTTCTGGCTGTTCTGTGGAGTGAGAGTGCCACCGGTGATTTCCCAGGTCACGGACAACGCGTCACCTTCGGGATCGCTGACAGAAACGGTCAGGTCGTGAGGTATTCGATAGCCAAAAGCGATTTCCGTGGTGGTAAACGAGATGCTGGGGGCCTGGTTGACGGGTTCCGGGTTTTCGGTACCGGAACAACCCAGGATCAGGGGTATAACGAGAGCTGTCAGAAACAACCTTCGCATAACATAAATCCTTCCGTATCAAACAGTTAAAACATCCGGTCGGGGCACGCCGACAAACCCTCCGGAAGAGGCGTATTGGCGTGGTACCTGGATGCTGTATATGGAGACACAATAGGCCTCCGCCGATTTGGAATCAAGCGAATTTGGCGGAATGTTTCACGTGAAACACCCGGCAAGAATGTTTCACGTGAAACATTCTTGCCGCCTCAATTCCAGGCGTCGCTGAAGCCATTATTTAATAGTGAGTTAAGCAGATTCGGATTTGGAGCTTCGGCCGTAAAGGTAAAAACGGCAGAATTCGTGGTCGGAAAACGCGATAACACGGAGAGCCCGATTGGCGATCTCGAGCCGGGGCTCTTCTCCCCTGGGCCGGAGCGTGCAGTAGACACCATTCGAGTCGAGGAAGGGCTCGATCAAACGGGCGACAGAGTCCGGGGCCCCCACGGCGAACGAGACCGCCACGTCGAAGCCGCTCGCGAGGTCGTCCCGGTGACCGAGCTCCAGAGCATCCCCCGCGATCGCTTCCGCAGGTTTCAGGTCCAGGGTTTTAATCGTGCGTTGAAGAAACGTCGCCTTTTTCTGTTTTCGCTCGATCATCGTGACGCTAAGGCCCGGCTGGAGGAGCTTCCATACCACACCCGGAAAACCCGCTCCGGATCCGACGTCGACAACCCGGAGATCTTTGTCGTCCCGACTCGTCGAAGCCGCCGGAAGGTTTTCGAGGAGAAACTGATACATCAGGGCGCTTTGACGAACGAGCCGATCGAGGACCGCCGTCGTCGCCCGGCGCGAAACCAGCCCCACCCTGTCGTTCCAGGTAACGATGTCGGCCAGGTAGCGCGCCAGCAGTGTGGCGGGCAGCTGCGGAAACTCCCGCACGAGGGCGGAGGTAATAGCGTCCAGTTGTGTTGGGGATTGGTCGTTCATCTCACTGGGGGAAGACAATCCGAAAGTCCGGTTGTCGATTCCGGCACACCGATCAAGTCAAAATCTTGTAACTGATTATATATCAAGCAGTTGCGCTGTTTTCCCGGCGATGTCGCTCCAGAAAAACCGCGACGATCGACAGATCCGCTGCCCTGACACCCGAGATGCGCGAGGCCTGCCCGACCGTTTCCGGCCGCTTTTCGATGAGTTTCTGCCGTGCTTCGGCGCTCAAGCCCGGCAGGTCCTCATAGGAGAACTGATCGGGGATGACCCTCGACTCCAGGGCCCGCATGGCCCGAATGTCCCGCTCCTGCCGCTTGATGTAACCTTCATATTTTACAGCGCTCTCCAGGTGTCCGTCCAGTGTAGAGTCGTACTCTTCGAACGGCTCGAGAAATGGCCGCAGGTCGGCGCACCGGATCCCGGGGCGCCTCAGCACCTCGCGCAGCGAAGCCCCTTTGTTGACGGGGTCCAGACCTTCGCCGCGGAAGTGTTCGTTGCCGTCGCGCATCGGAAACGCCTTCCTTCCCAATCGGTCGACGAGGCGCTCGACGCGTGAAGCCCTCTGCTGGACGCGCTCCCATGCCACGGGGTCAACCAGCCCGAAACGGACGCCGTCCGCCATGAGCCGTTCGTCCGCGTTGTCCTGGCGCAGAAGCAGACGAAATTCCGCGCGGGATGTGAATATCCTGTACGGTTCGTCAATTTCTTTTGTCGTCAGATCGTCGAGCATCACCCCGATATAGGAAGTGTCGCGGGACGGGACGAACGGCTCTTCCCCGCGCAACTGCAGTACCGCATTGATCGCGGCGATAAAACCCTGCGCTGCGGCTTCCTCGTAGCCCGACGTCCCGTTGACCTGCCCCGCGAAGTAGAGCCCCGATACATTCTTGGACTCCATCGTCCGCTTGATCTGGTCGGGAGGGAAATAGTCGTACTCGACGGCATACCCGGGACGCGCAATCTTCGCGCGGTCCAGGCCCGGAATCGACCCGAGAACCGCCCACTGCACATCCTCCGGCAGGCTGGTCGAAATGCCGTTGAGGTACAGCTCCGGGTGGTCGAGCCCCTCCGGCTCGACAAAGATCTGGTGGCGTATCCTGTCGGGAAATCGAACCACCTTGTCTTCGATCGAAGGACAGTAACGGGGCCCCACACCCTCGATTACGCCGCGGTAAAGCGGCGAACGATCGAGCGCGGCGCGGATGACATCGTGGGTCCGCTCGTTGGTGTAGGTAAGGTGACACATCACTTGCCGCTGCCGGATCGCGTCCGTCCGGTGCGAAAAGGGCACTGGCGGATCATCGCCGGGTTGCGCCTTGAACACGGACAAGTCGACCGTATCCCTGAGCACCCGCGGCGGTGTACCTGTCTTGAGCCGTCCGATACGAAAACCGAGAGATTCGAGAGAACCGGAGAGCGTGCGCGCCGCGGGTTCGCCTTCCCGGCCGCCCCGGGTCTGACATTCACCCGTATGCATGAGACCCCGCAGGAACGTCCCGGCCGTAAGCACACAACACCGCGCCTGCACCGTGTGAGCGCCGGCGAAGACTACCCCCCGGAACCGGCCACCCTCGATGAGAATGCGCTCCACTTCGGCCTCGGCCACATCGAGACCGTCCTGGCCTTCAACGACATCGCGCATGACGCGGCTGTAGAGGACTTTGTCGGCCTGGGCTCGTGGCGACCAGACGGCGGGCCCTTTGGCGCGGTTCAACATACGGAACTGGATACCGGCGCGGTCGATCGTCCGGCCGATCTCTCCGCCCAGGGCGTCGACTTCCTTGACCAGGTGTCCCTTGGCCAGTCCGCCGACGGCGGGATTGCACGGCATATGCCCGATACGGTCCCGCCGCAGGGTCACGAGGAGGGTCCGGCAGCCCATTCGCGCCGGCGCCAGAGCGGCCTCGATACCGGCGTGGCCGCCGCCGATCACAATTATGTCGTAGTAATTCTCCATCTACTTTCCGATACAGAACCGCGAGAAAATAACATCGAGGAGGTCGGGCTGGTAACGCCGGCCCGTAGCCTCTTCGTACAACCCCAACACCGCCCGAACCTCTAACGCAAGCAACTCCAACTGGTTGTGAGACTCGATTGCTGAGCGCAGGTCGCCGATCCGGTCTTTGGCCTGCACGAGAAGATCGACGAGCCGCCGGTTGAGAACGACCCGCTCGCGCGCGACCCGGCTGAGCTCCTCTCCGGCGACCGCCGAGACGATGGCGTGACGGAGCTCATCTATACCCTCTCCGTTCAGGGCGGAAACACGCGCGAACTCTGCCCCCGGGTACGACTCCTGTAAAGTGGCGGTCGCGTCGGAGGCTGGCAAGTCGATTTTGTTGAGGATAATAAGAACGTTCTCGCGGTCGAGCCGGCGGAAAGTCTTTTCGAACGACTCGTCGGCGGGCTCCGAGGTGTCGATCACGAACAACACGAGGTCGGCCGCCCGGACCGCCTCGTTCGCCATGTCGATGCCGATGGATTCGACAATGTCGTCGGTACTTCCCCGCAGCCCGGCGGTATCCTGAAATGTGAACACGAGCCCTTCGAGCACGACGGGCTCCCGGAGAACGTCGCGTGTCGTACCGGGAATCTCGGTGACAATGGCCCGGCGTTCGCCGACGAGCTGGTTGAAAAGACTGCTCTTGCCGGCGTTGACGGGGCCTGCAATGGCGATACGGTACCCTTCGCGAAAAGCTTTGCTCAGGTGCGCGCTGGACAAGAGGTCGTCGAGGTCGTCGCATTGCTCGTCGAGCAACGCGACGGCTCCGTCCCGGTCGAGGGTATCGATGTCTTCCTCGATGAAGTCGATGTTGGCTTCGATGATACCGAGAAGCTCGAGGATCTGGTCGGCAAGCAGCTCGACGCGTCGCGACAGGCCGCCGGCGAGCTGTTCCCGGGCCACGCGGCGCTGGAGATCGCTGCGGGAATGGATGAGATCGGCGACGGCCTCGGCCTGTATGAGGTCCATCTTGCCGTTGACGAAAGCGCGCCGGGTGAACTCGCCGGGCCCGGCGGCCCGCGCCCCGTGATGATACAGCAGGTCGAGGAGGGTGCTGACGACTATGGCGCTGCCGTGGCAGCTGATCTCGACGGTGTCTTCGCCGGTATAGGTGTCGGGAGCGAGCATAACGGCGCACATGACGTCGTCGACGGGATCTTCGACCTTGTCGACGACAATGCCGTGGTAAAGTCGCCGGTGCTCCCAGTTGCCGTCGAACGGGCCGCCGCGCGTCGTCCTGAGGATGGCGCCGAGAATAACGACGGCCTCGGGCCCCGACATTCGCACCACGGCGAGCCCGGACTCACCCGGCGGCGTCGACAACGCCGCGATCGTATGCTGACCGTCGTCCTTCATAACGGCGACAGCATATCACAAATCCCGTCGCCGGAGTTACGGCCGCGGCTGCGAAGCGTCGCGCGCTATCAATAAGATGCGCGCGGGTGGACGTAGAAGCCGACCGAGTCCATGGAGGCCGAACCGAAGATGCCGATGCCGCCCGTCACGTGGAAGATCGGCCGTTCGAAGTCGTCGCCCGCGTTGCCCCCGAAGCCGCCGCCGCCTCCCGCCAGCTCCGGCACCGTGCGCGCCAGATCGAACCAGTTCTCGTCGACGGCAAAGATCTTGATCTTGTAACGGCCCTTGTAATAGATCGCGAACCACGGCAGCCGGATTTCTGTTTCGCTGTTCAAGATGGGCGGCGAGGCGATGTTCGGTTCGAATTCTTCGAAGTCTTCGTCATCGAGGAACTCCGGATCGATCACAAAGCCGCTGTCCGGATCCAGCGCGTAGATCCCCGCCTGGTAGCCCGCCGCGACGACCGGTTCCAGCCACGCCTCCAGCAGCCCCTCGGTGTGGATCAACTGGTTTTCCGGCGCCGTATACACACTGTCGCCGATTTCCTCGAACGTCCTCAGCCGCCGGTCGACCGTCGAGGCGTCGTCGCCGAGAATGACCCAGTCCCGCACCCGCAACCGTGGCGGTGTCGTCGTAATCGCCGAGAGTCTTTCGCCAGCGCTCGAGGTGACTTCCAGAAGATACGTCGTCTCCGGTCTCACAACCGGAACCCACCCCGCGCCCGGCACATAAATGCCCGGCAGGAGCTCGACATAAGTCGTCGTGTCGTATGGCGATTTCACGGCCACCGTCGCCCCCCGCTCCGCCGCGTTAAACCTGTTGAACGGGACCTCGGGAGACTGGGCGCGGTACAGCACGATATCCGGGAGCCGCTGGCCGACGTAGAGCATCGCGTCCACGCCCAGGACCCCCACGTCGTCGGGTGAGAACAGTTCCCGTTCGTTCGAACACGCGAACAATGCCAGCGTGGCCAGCAGGATATAGAAAACGATTTTCTTCATGACTAGAACTCGAAGTTGAGCCCGATGCTCGGAATAATCGGGAGTTGCCTGACGATGACCGGGTCGACAATCGAATCCTCGATATTGTACTGAACGAACCAGTCGTTACGCCGCGAATATAAGTTAAAAACCTGTAGGTAAAATTCCGCCGGTTTGCCGAACAGACCGAACGATCGCTTCGCGCTCACGTCGACCCGGTGGTACGGCAGCAGCCGTGAGCTGTTCCGCTCCGCCGCCAGGACCTGGGGTTTGAAGACGCCCGTGATCGCATCGCGCAGCGCCCATTGCGCCGAAGCGGGCGTGAACGCCTGCCCCGACGCGTACACCGCGTTGGCCCCGAACTTCCACTTGCCCAGGCGGTATTGCGCAACCGCGCTGAAGTCGTGGCGTCGATCGTACTTCGGCGGATACGTCTTGCCCCCGTTGATCTCGTCGAACGTCCGCCGCGTCCACCCCAGCGTGTACCCCACCCATCCCGTCATCGCGCCGATCCGCCGTTCGACGAAAAACTCCACTCCCGACTGGTGCCCCCGTCCTCCGGTGATGAAAATGTCCTGAGCCGTCAATCCCGACGGTTCCGGTAGTGAGTTGTTATCGAGCGTAACCAGCGCACTCAGCCCGGTGTAATAACCCTCCACCACAACCCGGTATCGAGGGACCGGCGTCCAGTCCAGCCCCAGAACCGACTGCCACGACCGGCTGGGTGGCGCCGTCTCGTCGATCGGCACATAAAAATCCCCGGCCGAAAATCCTTCCGTCGCGACCAGCTGCAGGTACTGATTGTAAATACCGGCGCCGAACTTGAGTCTCAGTTCGGGTGTCAGCGGGCGGACGCCCGAGAGCCGCGGCTCCACCAGATACCGGCCCCCGTCGTTCAGATAACGCAGGCGTACTCCGCCGCGCACCGACGTACCGCCGGCGAAGGTCCACTGGTCCTCCACGAACGCCGCCGCTTCCCACGTCCTGGCCCGGTAATCGAGTGTGACGTCCTGGTTGAAACTCTGCTGATAGAAGATCTGGTAGTGGGTGGCCAGAGCACCGGCGGTGACCCGGTGCGAAGCGCCGATGATCCACGACACGTCGCCCCCCAGCGTCATGTCCTGCAGGCGGTTGTCGATACTGATCGGCGTCGTGAACAAGCGCAAATCGGTGTCGCTGACATAACGGCTCAGCGAGAATCTCAGTTTGCCGAGCAGCGTTTCGCCGATCGTGACCCGGTAGCCCACATTGAGAATCCGGTTGCCCCATTCGAGTTTCAGTTCGGTGTCCTCGTCGAGAGGATAGTCGACCACGTCGCGCCCGAAATACCCCCCGAGCGTCAGGCCTCCCCGGCTGGCGCCCGCCGAAGAAAGCCTCGCGTTGAGATCGTAGAAGTAATACGCCGGCAGCGGATTCTGGGGCGTGCTGATTGCGTCGAGGAGCGGTTCGAGATACGTGCGCCGGCCGCCGACGATCCACGACCCGCCGTTCCCGACGGGACCCTCCAGTGTGAGCCGCGCCGCGATGGTGCTCACACCCGCCGTCCCCTGGAACTTCTTCCGGTTGCCCGTGCTGGAATTGACGTCGAGGACCGCTCCGAGCCGTCCACCGTATCTGGCCGGATAGGCCCCCTTGTAAAGGTTGACCTCGTCGAGGACGTCGGCGTTGAAAGTCGAGAAGAAGCCGAACGCGTGGGTGGGGTTGTAGATTGGTACACCGTCGAGCAGGACCACCGTCTGGTCGGGTCCGCCTCCACGCACGTACAACCCGCTCGAAATGTCCGACGCAGCCTGCACGCCGGGGAGCAGCTGCAGGCTGCGGATGGGATCGCCCTCGATGATTCCCGGCATCTCGGCAAGTTTGCTGGCGTCGACGCTGACAAAGCCCGGCTGGATCTCTTTTTCGCGCTCGAAGCGGTCGGCCGTAACGACGATCTTTTCCAGTTCGATCGGTTCCGGCGTCAACTCGATATCGCGGTGATAAGTACGGTCCGACGTGACGATGAGGCTGTCTTCATACGAGGTGTATCCGATCCGGGTTGCCCGGAACACGTACCGGCCGGGGGGAATACCCGGCAGCTTGAAGAGCCCGTCGCGTCCGGCAAGAGCACCCCGGTTGATCGACCCGCCCCTCACCGTTTTACCGATAACCTGTACGGTCACGAACCCCAGCGCCTCGCCCGAATCGCTGTCCTCGACCGAACCGGCCAGGTCCGCCGCGACGGCCGTGGCCGGTAACGCCAGCACGAGGACGACGCAGATCGCGGCCCGCGGGTCCGGCATTCCTGCTATGGATTTCCTGAAACGCATGGCCTCGTTAATCTAAATGTGGGACCTGCGGTTTCGCACGCCGCCCCCGATAACAGAAAGGGCCGACACCGAGCCTACCCCGACAAATGCCGCGCGCAGGGGTAGTCGATGTCGACCCTTGATTTCAGTTCCTCTCGGCGCTTCGCCGGGTGCTAATCGTGGGCAGATCCGCCCATGGTATCGCTCGACTTTGGCGTAATCACCACTTTGCGCAGCAGCCCGTCGCCGATGGTATACGTCGTGACATCGACGAAATCGGCGACAGCGAGATGAATGATCCGCCGATCGGCCGCCTTGAGCGGTTCAAAATCATAGTCTTTCCGCGTACTACGAACCCGGTCGGCGATCTTGTGCGCCTTTTCGATCAACAGCCGGTGCTTGCGCTTCACGTATCCGCCAACGTCGATCGTCACCTTGCTGTGCCTGCCCGTCTTGCTCGTGAATATCCGGTTGACGACGTGCTGGATCGAGGCGAGCGTTTCTCCGCGGCGCCCGATCAGCAGCCCGTCGAGGCCGTCCGAGTTGATGTTGATGAACGTCGTATCGGGCATTTCCTCGACGGTCGACGAATAGGCAATACCCATCATGGTGAGAACATCTTTGACGATGTCCAGGAGCAGGTCGACGTTCGGTTCGTCGGTCGCCTTCGCGTCCCTGACGGTCACGCGAATCTTGACGCTCTTGCCTCCGAAAATACCGAGCAGCCCTCCCTGGGACTCGGAGAGTATTTCGATGTCGACGTCTTCCGCGTTGACCTGCAGTTCTTTCAGGGCTTTCTGGAGCGCCTGCTCGATCGTCTTGCCGCTTACTTCGACTGGTTTCGCCATCGATGATTACCTTCCTTTTGATTTTGACTGGCGCTTTTTCGCCACCGAATGGGGGGTGGCACCGCCCGGTGCGCCGTCTTTATTTTCATCGGGTTCTCTATGTATGTAGTATTGCTGGGCGACCGAGAGCACCGTGTTCACGATCCAGTAGACCACGAGCCCGGACGGCATTTTGTAGAACAGAAATGTGAACAGGATCGGCAGCATCGTGTTAAAGCCCTTGGGTGTCGATGATGACGCAGGCGTCCCCGTAATCGATCCGCCGATCTTGGTCTGGATGAACATCGACGCACCCATCAACAGCGGCAACAAGCTGAATGCACTCCCGATGACGGGCAGCGTCATGGGAAGCTCGAACAACACGTCCTGTTGCGCCAGGTCGGTGATCCAGCCGAAAAACGGCGCCTGCCTCAGCTCGATCGTGTTTCTCAGCACCTGGAACAACGCGATGAACACCGGCATCTGCAATACCATGGGCAGGCAGCCGCCGAGCGGGTTGACCCCCGCCGTCTTGTAGAGTTTCATCGTTTCCTTGCTGAGCCTCTGCTTGTCGTCTCCGCATTTTTCCTTGAGCGCCTGGATCCTCGGCTGCAGGTCCTGCAGGTCCTTCATCGACTTGAAACTCTTGTGCGTCAACCGATAGAAGAGGACCTTGGTCAGAACAGATATGATGATGATTACGAGCCCATAGTTGGGTATGTACTTGTACGTCCAGGTCAGCGCCCATAACACCGCACGGCTCACCGGCCGCAACAGACTCCAGCCCATCTCGATGTTGTCCTGCAGTCCTAAGTGAAGTCCGGCCAGGATTTTATAGTCGAGAGGCCCCATGTAGACCTTGAGCGAATTGTCCACCTGCCCGCGCCGATCGACGAGAGGCACCATGAACCGATTGGAAATCCGGTGTTCGTCCTTGTAGCCGGAGACGAACACCGTCGCCCGTGTCGGTTCCGATGGAATCAACGCCGCGGTGAAGTACTTGGTCTGGAGCGCTGTCCAGCTGAGTGTTCCCGAGAACTCTTCGCTGGTCTTTTTGCCAAAATCGCCCGGCTTCAGCCGGTGAATGTCGTCTCCCAGCTTGATCGATGCTTTGAAGGTCTGCTGGTCGTCAGTGACGTTGGCTTCCGTGCTGCGCAGCCCGGGCCCCATCCCCCACCACACACCCGTGGCCGACGGGAACGCGGCCGACGGGAACCTCACGCCGGTATCGAAATCGTAGCGACCGGGGTAAAACCGGTAATAGCGTTCGATCGTCCTCCCGCCATCGTCGGCGGCACGAAAAACGATCTCCGTCACTTCCCGTGACGGATCGACGGTGACGATCGTTCCGTTGAGCAGCGCGTCACCGATGCCGCCGCGGTGAGCGGTAAAACTCACATCGCTGAGCGTAAACGAAACTCCGGAACCCTCGATGGTCACGTTCATGGGACGCGCGCGGGTCCAATCGTCATCCTGGGGAATCAACTCGACCGGTTCGCCGTTCGTGTCGTACTCGAGGAGTCTGACCGACACGATCTCGGCGCCCGTCGTCGAGAGCGTGATCTCATAGAGTGAGGACGCCACCGTAAATTCGACAGCCTGCACCAACGGTGCCGCAGGGAATTCGGAGAGAGGGGCCGAGGCGTCGCCGCCGGTTCCCGCCGGAGACGGAGAGTCCAGATCGACGCCGGGTTGCACCGCCTCGCTTTCGGCGACGGTTCCGGGCACGCGCGCGCCCATCACGGCGGCCAGCGAGTCGGCGATTTCTTGCTGTCGCACGATTTCAGCCTGCCGGCGCGTCTTCTGCTCCTTGACCCGCGGGGAGAGATAGAGCGCGTCATACGCCAGGAACAACAAGATCGACGCGACGAAGGCTATCAGTGCGCGCTTTTCCATTTTCATCTTGCGGGGACCCTCTCTGTAATGCTCCCGGGGGGCCTCGCCTCCGCGGAACTCTCTTCGCATTCGGCGTCCGCCCCGGGTACCCTGACAGGCACAGGGTCGAAACCGCCGGGGTGCCACGGGTGACAGCGCGCCAGGCGCGTCGCGGCCAGCAAAACACCCCGGACCGAGCCGTGACGCTCAATGGCGTCCGCAGCGTACCTCGAACATGTTGGATGGAATCTGCACGCGGAAGGAAGGACCGGCGAAACGACTTTGCGATAAGCCACGATCACCGACCGGAGCAGTATCTGGGTAAATGTCATTCGATTTCTTTTTTTGGCGCCGGCGAGCGCCGCACGCCCCCACTGGGGACGTCCGGATCGGCCGCCGGGGCTGCCGTATATTATAATGGTCTGGACGTCAGGCCAGCGGTTGCCATTGCCCGCCCGACATCGTCCAGAACCTCCCGGGAGGTCCGGCCTTTTATTCTTGATTTGGCCACCAGGACGATCCAGATGTCTCTATGATTCAATTTTCCCGAGAGGCTCCGGACGGCTTCGCGGAGCAGCCGCTTGGCGCGGTTTCGCTCAACGGCGTTACCCACGCGCTTGCTGGCCACGACACCGAAACACGGACCTTCGCTTTCATCGGGGTTGCGATAGTAGAAAACAACGGCAAAATCACCGACCTGCTTCTCGCCTTTGTCGTAGACCTTGCGGAACTGCCCGTTTGCCTTGAGGTTCATGGCCAGCACCAGCGACCGGCTCCATCACGTCCGGCGGGAGGATTCCCGGGTTTGTGCGGGTCGGATTCCGTACCCCGCGGGTCAACCCGTGACACTCCGCCGACAAGAAGCCAGCCTGCTTACGGTCAGGCGGTCAGCCGTTTACGGCCCCGCTTACGGCGGCGTTTGAGAATCAAACGCCCGCCGCGGGTACTCATCCGCTTACGGAAGCCGTGATCGCGTTTCCGTTTGATGTTGCTGGGTTGAAAAGTACGCTTCATGACTATCTTGCTATCTTTATTTCAGGTGTATTAATCCCGCGGTCGGCAAACGCCGCATCCGGCTGCACCGCATAGGGGTTACCCGCCAGTCCGGCCGGTTCTCGACAACAGACGCAAACGGTGAATGTAGCGGAACCTACGCGGCAAGTCAAGCCGTTTATAGTGCTTTGCGGTTCCGGTGCCCGGGGTGGACATTCATCAACAAGTTATCCACAGTAGGGACAGACATAATTCACTGTCGGGAAACAGATTCTCTTGTTGTCGTGGGCAACTCAATTTTCGACTTGAAGGGGTTGTGGGGGATTTGTTAGCCTTTGTCCTTGCCAGCTGGGTCTTCTTTCTTACAAGTGGTTTTCCTGACAAACTCTGAAATTGTGCGTGTTTTTGTGGACAACTAATCCTTATCAAGACTTCCTTGCGTTGCAATTTGTTTATTTTCAACAAGATTCCAACTTTTCCACAATTGTGGACAGCCATCAACCCCGACAGCCGCAACAACCAGAATTGTCGTAACGACAAGGGGTTTCCTGAACAGTTTCGTAAAGCCGATTTGACGGTCCATATTAAGCCGGGGTAGTGAGGGGGGGGCTGGTGGGCAGAGGAAGTATCTCCGGCAGAGGGAGAAAGGGTAAATTCAAATGTCGTATTCCTCCCAGAATGGCGATCTCGACCTGGGAAGCGTCTGGTCCGAAGTGTTGGAAGTTATCAACACGCTCGTCGGTCTCCAGGCGTACGAGACCTGGTTCCTCCCCATGGAGCCGGTTTCGCTGGATTCCGAAAAGGTCACCATCGATTGTCCGAGCAGGTTTTTCGCGGACTTCGTGAGTGAGCACCACCGTGAGCGGGTTGTCTATGCGCTCCACAAGGTTGTCGGAGCCGAGCCCCGGGTGGATTTCGTCAGCACAAACCGGTCTCACGAGGAACTCATCAACCGGAAACATTCTGGGCCGGTGCCACAACCGGTTCGGCGGCCGCCTCTCCAACGCAGACCCGGGACCCGGGTAGGCGAGAGACTCACCCCGAAATACCGGTTCGAGGAGTTCGTGGTCGGATCCAACAGCCGTATGACCTTTGCCGCGTGCGAGGCTGTCGCCAGCAACCCGGCCAAGGTTTACAACCCTCTTTTCATTTACGGTGGCGTCGGGCTGGGAAAAACACACCTGATGCAGGCGATCGGGCATTCCGTGATGGAAAAGGGTGATGGCGCCAGGGTGCACTACAGTTCGGCCGAGGAGTTCATGAACGAGATGATCACGGCGATCCGCGTGGGTAAGAGCCATGAGTTCCGGGCCAAATACCGCACCGTGGACCTCCTTCTGATCGACGATATTCAGTTCCTCGCGGGTAAAGAAAGCACCCAGGAAGAATTTTTTCACACGTTTAACGCCCTCTACGGGGCCGACAAGCAGATCGTGGTCAGCAGCGACCGGCCGCCAAAAGAGATACCCACCCTGGAGGATCGTCTCAGATCCCGGTTCGAGTGGGGCCTGATCACCGACATTCAGCCCCCCGACTACGAGACGCGCCTGGCGATTCTGCGCAAAAAAGTGGAAAGCGAGAACGTTTCCATTTCTGACGACGTTCTGGCATTCATCGCCGAGAGCATAAAAAGCAACATACGCGAACTCGAGGGCAGCCTGATCAGGTTGATCGTCCACTCCGGCGTACACGGAAAAGACATCACACTCGAGATGGCCAACGAAGTGCTCAGGGATTTTGTCAAGTCGACCCCGAAAAAGGTCAAGATTTCAACGATCCAGAAGGTCGTCGCACAGCACTACGGCGTTCCGGTTGATTCGATGAAGTCGAAGATACGTACGGCCAGACTCGCCTTTCCGAGGCAGGTCGCCATTTACCTCAGCCGGGATTTGACCAAGTGCTCGTTGACCCAGATCGGCCAGCAGTTCGGCGGGCGGGATCACACCACTGTGATTCACGCGTGCCACAAGATCACCGATCTGCTCGAAAATGACGTATCTCTCAGAGCCAACGTCACCCAGCTCACCTCCGAATTGTCCTAGTCAGAGCGGCGGGTCCAGGTCAAAGCACCTGCACCCGCCGACTCTTACCGGGGCATTTTTTGTTATCCGGCCTCTAGCCGTTCGGAAGGTGTTTTTCTTTTTCAGGACTACTCACAATTGTGGGTATCTATTGTCAACTACCTGTCCAAAACCCTTATCGGGAGCACATATGGGGATAACTGCGGTAGTTTTCAACACTCCATCCAGCCGATTCCCACAACGCGGCAGTCGGCGTCTGTCGCACCAGCAAGGGCCGGACGGGTGTGTTATCGACAAATCCACACCCCCTACTTCTTCTACTATTTATTCAAATAATAGAGTAGTAGAACATTACAGGGGCTTGATTGCCGGTCTTGAACCGCCGGCCCGTTTAACGTATAGTCAGAAAGCTAAATCAGGACAACAATAGTCAGTGCCGTGCAGTGGAGGTACGGGAGTGAAATTAAAGATCGATCAGAAGCATTTACTTAAACATATACAGGGAATATCCGCCGTTGTTCCGACCAAAACCTCCCTGCCGATACTTTCGACGTTCCTGCTCGAGAGCAAGGGCGACGGTAAAGTGACATTGACGGCGAACGACCTCGACGTGTCTCTGTCGACCACCATTGAATGCGAAACAGAGGGGGGAGGAAGTGTCGCCATTCCCGGAAAGAAATTTTTTGAGATTGCAAGGTCGCTTCCCGGAGATTCTGTAGAGATCGACATCGAAGGCGAAAAAATCGGAATCAAATGCAGAAAGAGCCGGTTTCGCATGGTCGGGAAATCCGCCGAGGAGTTTCCCAAACTCCCCGCACAGAAACCGATCGCGACGTTCAAGATCAAGACCGAGACGATGGAGGATATGGTAACAAAGACCAGTTATGCCGTGTCCAACGATCTGACGAGGCCGTCGTTGTGTGGTGTGTTGTGGGAAATCAAGGCCGGCAACCTCAATATGGTTGCTACCGATGGTCACCGGCTGGCCAAGGTCGAGCTCGAGCAGGCGGTACCCGAGGTTTCGGCAAATGAGTTTATTGTGTCTCCGAAAGCGCTGAATATTCTCCGGTCGCTGGCAGCCGACAAGGATGAACTGAGCGTGTCGCTGGCGGAAAACCACATTACGTTCGACCTCGGGGACAGCATTGTTTATTCGCGGCTACTGGAAGGCCCGTTTCCGGATTACAACCAGGTGATTCCAAAGAAAAACGAAAAGCGTCTCGTGATCAACCGGGACGAGTTGACAGACGCGTGTCGACGCGTTGCTATTCTCTCGAGCGTTGTGACCCACCAGGTCAAGCTCGTCCTCGGTAAGGATAAGCTGACTATCAGCGTCAATACGCCGGATGTCGGCGAGGCGGTAGAGGAGGTTCCCTGCAGTTTCGCGGAGTCTCAGATGGAAATCGGGTACAACGCCAGGTATCTTCTCGACATCCTCAAGACAATGGACAGCGAGGACGTACAGTTTCTGCTCGACCGCAATGATAACGCGGGGATGGTTGTGCCGGAAGGTGGGGACGGGAAAATTCGTCACCAGTGTCTTTTGATGCCACTGCGATTGACCGACTGAGGGAGCACGGACGCCGGTGCGTGTCTCGACGCTTACCACGGAAAAGTTTCGTAACCTGCAGCATGCGGAGATTTCGTTCGCCCCAGGAGTAAACCTTTTTACAGGAGAAAACGGCCAGGGCAAGACCAATCTGCTCGAGGCCGTTTTTCTGTTCAAGTTTGGACGGTCGTTCCGTACCCATCGCGATGCAGAGATGATTTGTTTTGGAGAGCCCTTCTGTCGCGTTGAAACGACCGGCGTATTCGACGATGCCCACGGAGAGAGTTTTTCAGCGACCGTCGAACGAGGAGGCGCCAAAAGGGTCAAGATAAACGGCGAGCCGGCGGGCAAACTCTCCGATCTCGTCGGTCGGTTTCCGGTTGTGCTTTTCGGCCCGCACGACCTGCGGATGATTACCGGCCAGCCGGCGGAGCGCCGGCGTTTCATCGATATGGTCGGCAGTATGACCGACGCGTCGTATCTTCGCTTGCTCAGAGAATACCGGCGAGTCCTCAATCAGCGGAACGCAGCGCTCAAATCCCGTGCGTCGGCCCACGAGCGCGAAGTCTGGAACGGGGAACTCGTCGACAAGGGCTGCGCGCTGATCCAGAAGCGCCTCGCGCTGACGGGGGTACTGGAAGAACACCTCGCCGCCCACGCGTCTGGTCTCGACGCGCCGTTCGATTTCTCTCTCGCCTACGACAGTACCGTCCTGAGAGAGAGCCGTTTGGCGGCAGACGGTGACGAAAAAGCCGCGCTCGCAGGGATGCGAGCCGTATTCGAGACCAAACTGATCACCCTCGAACACGAGGAATTACGCAGGGGAACGACGCTCGTCGGCCCGCACCGGGATGACGTGTCCATCGGGTTGTCGGGCAACGACGTCAGGAAGTTCGGATCTCAAGGCCAGCGGAGGTTGCTCGCCATTCTTCTCAAACTCGCCGAATTGTCATACCTGGAATCGGAGTTGAGAGAGCGGTGCGTGTTGCTGCTCGACGACGTGTTCTCCGAGTTCGATCGTGAAATTACGGCAAAACTACAGGGACTCCTGGAGGGCGACCGCCAGGTGTTTGTCACCTCGCCCGTGCCCCTCGACTGGGCCCGGTCGCACGACGTCAGGGTATTTGACGTGCAGGACGGCAGGGTGACGCCGGCGCAGTAAGCTGGCGAAAAAACTATTTTTAACTTATTGTAA
>CBDUWU010000010.1:0-28936 GCA_965371015.1 uncultured bacterium
ATCACCTACGTCCGCTCCGGACACTGAGCCCTCCAGAAGACCGGCGATGAGACGGCCCCGAACGGTACTGGAGCACTGTAGTGTCATATAATTCGCTCCGCGCCCCAGGGGCGCCAGCCCCGAACGGTGTCAGTCGATCGCGTCGAGCGTGATCACTTGCACACCCGAAAACCATAACTCGAACGAGCCGTCCGACGAACGGAACCTTGTCGGTATCACGAGGGGGCCGATCTCGCGCTGGTCTTCCCACGTCGTCACGAGCGACGGTTCGGGTTGACCTCCCTGACGGAACACCCACTGCACCACGCGACCGTCGGCGTTGACAAAGATGTCGTACGCGTCGCCGGGGGTGTACCCGCCCTCCTCGGGATACTGCACGGTGACCTTCGTCGCCGTCCCTTCGCCGATCGGGAGCGGCTCGCCGTCGGCGGCGGTCACTTCGGCGCCCGTATCCCACGCAACGTGGAGCGCAAAGAGCAGCCAGTACTGGTCATTGATGAAGCGGTGATCGATTTTTTTCAGATCGTCGGCGGTGGTCTCACCTTTGGTGGTTTCACCTTTGGTGGTTTCACCGATATCGTCGAGCGAGTACGTGACCGCCTCGCCCCCGGCGATATCGTCGCGAAACGTAACCGTCCGTCTCTTCACCCGCCAGACCCACGAACGCCGGACCTCGCGCTCGCCCGCCCGGACGTTGAACGTGTAGCGCAGTTCTTCGACGTCGTCCCAGTGGTCGAGTCCGTATTCCTGTCCGATCCGCGTGCGTAGCTCGTCGGTACCCGCCCCCGCCGCGGCGGCGGCCAGCAACGCGGCCAGGGCCAGAAAAATCGCAATTTTCCCCATTTATCACCGTCCAATATTGAGGTTTGCATTCAAGCGACCCGGCGGTCCGCTGCATACCGGTTTGACGCACCCCGATCATACATTATCTTGAAGCTGTACGATCCGCCAATTTCAAGGAGCTGACAAAGATGCTGGAAAAGATGGATATCCTCACCAACGTTTTCGTCTTCGGCGGCGCGATCATGATCGTCGTGCTGGGCGCCGTCTCGAGCGGGGGCGAAGAGCGAGACACCCGCGTCGCCACATTTGCCGGCGGCTGCTTCTGGTGCATGGAGCCGGCTTTCGACAAGACGGAGGGCGTGATTTCCACAACCGTGGGTTACACCGGCGGCAAACAGAATAATCCGACGTACGAGGAAGTGTGCTCGGGGAGCACCGGCCACGCCGAAGCGATCGAGGTCGAGTTCGACCCCGCCGTCTTGACATACGAGGCGCTCCTCGACGTCTTCTGGACAAACATCGATCCGACGACGCCCAACCGGCAGTTCTGCGACGTGGGCACCCAGTACCGCAGCGCGATCTACTACCACGACGAAGACCAGAAGAAGCTGGCCGATAAGACGAAGAACGATATCGAGCAGCGGCTCCAGCACGTATCCGCCACCGAGATCGAGGCGGCATCGAAGTTTTACCCCGCCGAGGACTACCACCAGGACTTCTACAAAAAGAACCCGGAGCACTACCAGCGGTACCGCACGGGATGCGGACGCGACGACCGCCTGGAACAGCTGTGGGGGAAGAAGTAGCTCCTGTCCTCATAACTAACTGCTGAATAAAGCGTTGCTCTTCCAGGCCTTGATAACCAGACTGTTGTCTGGTATAGTAAGAGGCTATGGAACGGGTGGCGTGCATCAGTCTCGACGAGTTTCCGCTGCAGCTTTTACTCGGCCGACGGCCGGAGTGGAGGGACTTCCCCGCCGCCGTCGTCGACCGGGAGAGCGCGCACGGCGTCGTCCTGTGGGTCAACGGGCACGCGCGGGAACGGCGGATCCTGCCGGGCATGCGATACGCCGCCGCACTCTCGCTGTCCAGCCGGTTGCGCGCTGCCGAGGTCCCCGTTCGCGAAACCGCCGAAGCCATCGACGGGCTCGCTGAAACGCTGCGGACATTCACCGCTGACGTCGAACCCTCGCGGCACGAACCCGGCGTGTTCTGGCTGGGCGCGTGGGGGCTCTCGCGCCTCTATCCCTCGCTCGACGAATGGAGCGATCTCGTCCACACGGCGCTGTGCGAAAAAGGATTTCGCGCATCGGTGGCTGTGGGCTTTTCGCGTTTCGGCACCTACGCGGTGGCGCGAACGACCGACGGTGTGACGGTGTTTGACGACCCGTCCACCGAACAGGCGCGCGCCGCCACCGTTCCCATCGACCGGCTCGGCTTCGAGCCGCGGCTGCGCGACGCGCTGGCCAGGCTCGGCATCCGTACACTCGGCGGCTTTCTCGAACTCCCCGCGTCCGGCGTGCGCAAGCGGTTCGGCGGCGACGTCCACCGCCTCCACCAGCTGGCAAAGGGCGAGCTGTTCTGCCCGATCGAACCGGAGTACCCCCTCGAGCCCGCCACGGCCACCGCCGTCTTCGACTATTCCGAATCGAACCTCGACCGGTTGATGGCGGTGATCGAACGGCTCCTCGAGCCCGTACTCGTCACGCTGTCGGAGCGCGACGCGCTCGCTTCCGCATTGTTGATCCGTTTTTTGTTCGACGATGGAGCACGTTCACACGAACGCATCGAACCGGCGGCCGCCACGCTGGAAGCGCGTGAGATCCTCGACCTGGTGCGCCTGCGCCTCGAGGGGACGAAGCTCCCGTGCGGCGTGGCCGAGGTCGAGCTGGAGGCGGTGGAGCACAAGGCGTCGCGCCGGCAGAGCGATCTCTTCGAACAACAGTCGCCGCGCGACCTCGACGCGGCCAACCGCGCGCTGGCGCGCGTGCGCGCCGACCTCGGCAGCGGCGCCGTGGTGCGCGCGCGGCTGCGCGACGGACACCTGCCCGAAGCGTCGTTCGAGTGGGAAGCGGTGAAGAAAATCGAGAAGCCGGCGCCGCGGAACATCGCGCTGCGGCCGCTGATCCGCCGGATCTACTCGCGGCCGGTGGCCCTGTCGAAACGCGGGCGCAACGAACCGCGCGCCGCGCTGGTGACCCTCTACGATGACCGGCTCGTCGATGAACGCACAGGTCCCCACGTCGTTACGGGCGGGTGGTGGGTACGCGAGGTCGGCCGTGAGTACTACTACGTGCGCACCGAGACGGGCCGCTGCCTGTGGCTCTATTACGACCGGCGTCGCCAGTGCTGGTTTCTTCACGGTGAGGTGGAGTGAGGCGGGGCGGGCGCGGCCCGGCCGCGCCGTCCGGTGTCAGACGCCTTCGAGGTCTTCCGCGCCGGGAAGTTTGCCGATGAGCTCTTCGGGGTTGTGGATGAGCGCCGGCATGTGCTGCGGGCAGATATGGTAGACGTTTCCCTTGTAATCGAACGGGATCAACGGAATGGCGTCGTCGGTTTTTTCACAGGCGATGCATTTCTTGTCCATGTTTACCTCCGGTTTGGACAGGCGATTGTATCCGATCCGCGACCCGCGGTCAGTAAAGAATTCCCTTAATCGTGAAATAGATACCGATGGCGATCATGAGGATCGAGCCGATCCGCTCGACGATCGCCTTCGATTTGACCCAGTTGGTGTTGGCCAGCGACCCGACGATCAGCAGCGCCGGCGCCGTGCCGATGCCGAAGGTCAGCATCAGGGCCGACCCGAGCAGAAATCCGCCGGCGGTGCTTTCGACCTCCATGGTCGAGCGCGCGACGGCGACGAGCGCCGTGTAGACGGGCCCGCACGGCAAGAGGCCCAGCGCCAGCCCGAGCGGTAAATACACGAACGGTGTCTTCGACGTGAAGATCCGCTGGTAGACGCGCGACGGGACGGCCGGTGTTTCGCAGCACACGCGAAACCGCCTCAGGAACGGCACCCACCCGGTGAGCACCACCCCCATCACCATGATGAGAACGCCCGTGGCGATCATGACCACCTTCTGGACACCCTCGATGTGTGAGGCGACGACCGTGAAAGACCCGACGACTCCCATCGCGCCACCGAGGATCCCGTAGGTGATGATGCGCCCGAAATTATAGAGGACGTGGGGGACGATGGCCGATTGTCCCCGCATGCTGAGCGAGAGCGCCACCACGATCGGCCCGCACATTCCGATGCAGTGGCCGATCCCGATGGCAAGGCCGGTGGTGAAGAACAAAACGAGTAGCGGATCAGTAGACGACATCGAATACAAACTCCACGGTTCCCACGAACGGTACGGTGACGGCGGCGGCCCAGGTCCGCTTGCCGCTGGGGCAGCGGACGATCACGCCGAACCCCGTCCACCTGCCGTTCTCGAGTTGCTTCAACTCGACCCGGTTAGGGCCCATATCCATCGCCGCCATATTGAGGTCGATGTGGGGCGCGCCGGCGGGTCGGTCCCCGGAAACCGTCACCTCGAAGGTGAGGTCCTCCATCGCCTTGACCGGCCGGGGCTGAATGGTGAGTGTCACTTCCCGCTCGCCCAGGCGGGCGGCGCAGGTGGATTCGTGGATGTTGTCGCAGCGGACGCGAACGGTGTCGCCGGCGCCGCCACAGGCGGCGCCGGCGATCACGATAGTCATGAGCAACGCCGCCACGCGGCGGGTCACCGTGAATCGATTCATGTTACTTGAGTCCGCGGCGCTCCAGAAGCGGCTCGATGCTGGGCTCCTGACCGCGAAACTGGATGTAGAGCTTCATCGGATCATCCGTGCCACCACGTTCCAGTATGTTCGTGCGGAAGAGCCCCGCCGTCTTCTGGTCGAACACATCGCCCGTCTCCTTGAAGGCCTGAAACGCGTCGGCGTCGAGCACTTCGGCCCAGACGTACGAGTAGTACCCCGCCGAGTAACCGCCCGCGAAGATATGGCGGAAGTACGGGCTGCGGTAACGGGAGATGATCTCGGGGATGAGCCCGATCTTGTCGAGGCTTTCCGTTTCGAACAGGAGCACGTCACCGATCGGCTCGGTGGTGGTCACCGTGTGCCAGTCCAGGTCGAGAAATGACGCGGCGAGGTACTCGGTGGTGGCGAATCCCTGGTTGAAGTGACGCGCCTTGCGGATCTTTCCGATCAGTTCGTCCGGCATCGGTTCGCCCGTCTCGTAGTGAACGGCGTACATCTTGAGCACGCCGGGATCACTCGCCCAGTTTTCCATGATCTGCGACTGCAGCTCGACGAAGTCCCGCGAGACGTTGGTGCCGGAGAGTGTTTCGTAGTTGCACTGCGAGAGCATGCCGTGGAGACCGTGGCCGAATTCGTGGAAGAGCGTGTTGACCTCGTCGAACGACAGGAGTGACGGCTGGTCACCCGTCGGCTTGGAAAAGTTGCCGACGTTATAAACCACCGGCCGCATGTTCTTGCCGCCGACGATCGACTGCTGCACGAACTCTCCCATCCAGGCGCCGCCGCGCTTGCTCGCGCGCGGGAAGTAGTCCGCGTAAAGGATCGCGATGTGGGTGCCGTCGGCGTCCTTGACCTCGAAGACCTCGACGTCTTCGTGGTATATGGGCAGGTCGGTCCGCTGGACGAACTGCAGGCCGTAGAGACGGGTCGCCACCTCGAACGCGCCGGCCCGGACATTTTCCATCTTGAAGTACGGCCTGATCATCTCCTCGTCGAGGTCGTACTTCAGCTTCTTGAGCTTTTCGGCATAGTACCACCAGTCCCACGACTGGAGCTTGAATCCGCCGCCTTCGGCGTCGATAATCGCCTGCATCTCGCCGAGTTCCATCGTGGCCCTCTCGAGCGCGGGGGGCCAGAGCTCGTGGAGGAGCTTGTAGACGCTGTCGGGAGTTTTGGCCATGTTGTCGTCCAGGACGTAGGCGGCGTGAGTTTCGAACCCGAGCAGCTGGGCGCGCTCGGCGCGCAGCGCGACCATCCCGGAGGCGATCTTCTTGTTGTCGAGTTCGTCGTTGTGGTTGCCGCGTTCGGTGTAAGCCGAGTAGATCTCTTCGCGCAGGTCGCGCTTTTCCGAGTACTGGATGAACGGAATCATGCTGGGCTTGTGGAGGGTGAACATCCACTTGCCTTCGTGGTCGCTTTCGGCCGCTGCTTCGGCGGCGCCGGCGATCGCGTTGTCGGGCAGCCCGGCCAGGTCGGCCTCGTTATCGATGACCAGCTTGAATTTGTTGGTCTCTTTGAGGATATTTTCGCCGAACTGGAGCGAGAGCACGGAAAGGCGCTCGTTGATTTCCTTGAACCGTTCTTTCTGGGCCTTTTCGAGCTTGGCTCCACCCCGGACAAAACCTTTGTAATATTCATCGAGCAGCTTGTTCTGCTCGGGCGTGAGGTCGAGGTTGGCCATGTCTTCGTAGACGGCCCGGACCTTTGTAAACAGGTGCTCGTTGAGGTTGATCGCGTCGTAGTGCGCGGACAACTTGGGAGCGACATCCCTGGCGATGGCCTGCATGTCCTCGTTTGTCATCGACGAATTCATCGAGAAGAACACGTTGCTCACCCTGGAGAGCATTGCGCCGCTGTGTTCGAGCGCCTCGATGGTGTTCTCGAAGGTGGGCCGGTCGCGCGTGACGGCGATCGCGTTGATCTCCTGGTTGTGCGCCTCCATCCCGGCCTCGAACGCCTCGCCGTAGTGCTCCAGCTGAATCTCGTCGAACGGGGGCACCTGGAAGGGCGTGTCGAATTCGCTGAAGAACGGGTTGGCCGATTGCTTCGACCCCGTCAGCATAAACGCGATCGCGACCGCGCCCAGTAAAATGATGTGTCTCATTATTACGATCCCTCCATGGATAGATAGGTTGTGCCTCGCGGCGATAACCCGCCCATCATATCACCCTCACTCCCGCGAATAAAGCCCCTCGAACCACATACATTCGTGTGACCTGCGGTAAAACCGAAGGCCGCATACCCAGGCCCGTGGGTCGACGGCGAATTGCGGAGCGCCGGCCAGTTCGCCCATGGACGTTCAAGGGAAACTACTCATGGGCGGCGGCGAGCGCTCTGAGCCGGAGCGCCCCCGTGCCGGTATGCGGCCGTCATTTCGACGGGGCTACACGGCAAAGCGGGGATTGTGCTATCATGTGCCATGCAGGGAGGTTAGCGGACCAATGCCCACCAACGTCACGCCCGAATTCAAGAGGGCCAAAGAAGCCTTTCAAAAGGCGCGCGAGCCATCCGAGCGCCTCCAGTGCCTGCGCGAGATGCTGCGGACCGTCCCCAAGCACAAGGGGACCGAACACCTCCAGGCCGACATCAAGTCGAGGATCAAGGAGCTGACCGAGGAGCTCGCCGGCCCCAGAAAGGGCGCCGCCCGCACCGGCCCCACCCACACGGTCCGGCCCGACGGGGCGGCGCAGGTCGTGCTCGTCGGCCCGCCCAATACCGGCAAGTCGAGCATCCACGTCGCACTCACCGGGTCCCACGCCGAGGTGGGGCCGTACCCGCACAGCACCCAGGCGCCGCTGCCGGGAATGCTCTCCTACCAGGACATTCATATCCAGCTCGTCGATCTGCCGCCCGTCGACGCCGAGTTCATGGAACCATGGATGCCCAACGCGCTCCAGCAGGCCAATGCAGCCCTGCTCGTCGTCGACCTCAAGATACCCGGGTGTGTGGAAAACGTGGCCGCCATCAGGGACAAACTCGACGACAAGCGCATCTCCCTCGTCGAGACGTGGCCCGGCGCCCTCGACCCATCGTGCCTCGTGACGCAGCCGCTCCCCCGGAAAAACGCCGGCGCGGACGACGAGGACGAGGACGACCCCTTTCGGGTTTTTCTGCCCACGCTTCTCGTCGTCAACAAGAGCGACCTCGACCCCGACCCCGAGGAAATCGAACTGCTCGAAGAACTCGTCGGCGCTAAGTATCCCGCCATAATGTGTTCGACGGAAACCGGAGAAGGCCTCGACCTTATCGGCCGACTCGTCTTCGATGGGCTCGAGATCATCCGCGTGTACACCAAGGCCCCCGGCAAGCCGCCCGAAAAGGACAAGCCCTACACTTTGTTCCAGGGTGATTCCGTGTCGGACGTCGCGCGTCTCGTCCACCGCGATATCGCCGCGACGCTCAAGTTCGCCCGCGTCTGGGGCAGCGGAAAATTCGACGGACAGCAGGTGGGCAGGGACCATGTGGTCGCCGACGGCGACGTCGTCGAGCTCCACTCCTGATCGCAAAAGGCCGCGGCGGATGCCGCGGCCCTTCACATGACACCGAACCGGCGTGCCGGTTATTCGAACTTGATTCCCTGTGCCAGCGGCAGCTCCCGCGACCAGTTGATCGTGTTGGTCTGCCGGCGCATGTACGCCTTCCACGCGTCGCTGCCCGACTCGCGGCCGCCGCCCGTTTCCTTCTCGCCGCCGAACGCGCCGCCGATCTCGGCGCCCGAGGTTCCGATGTTGACGTTGGCAATTCCGCAGTCGGAACCGGCGTGCGAGAGGAAGCGCTCGGAGTGGAGCACGTTGGTCGTGAAGATCGACGAAGACAATCCCTGCGGGACTTCGTTGTGCCACGCAAGGGCGTCGTCGAAATCTTCGTACTCGATCAGGTAGAGAATCGGCGCGAAGGTCTCTTCGTGGACGATTTCCCAGTCGTGCTGCGCCTTGACGATCGTCGGCTCGACGAAGAACCCCGGTCCGTCGATCGCCTTGCCGCCGTAGAGGATCTCGCCACCAGTCTTCTTGACCGCGTCGAGCGCGTTCATCATGTCGTCGACGGCCCCCTGGTTGACGAGCGGCCCCATCAGCGTGTTCTCGTCGAGCGGGTCGCCGATACGAACTTGTTTGTAGGCGGCGATCAGCTTGTCGGTGAACTCGCCGGCGATCGACTTGTGCAGGAGAACCCTGCGGGTACTCGTGCAACGCTGACCTGCCGTCCCCACGGCGCCGAAGAGCACGGCGCGCATCGCCATGTCGACGTCGGCCGTTTTGTCGATGATGACCGCGTTGTTGCCTCCCAGTTCGAGGATCGTGCGGCCGAGGCGTTCGCCGACGACTTTGCCGATGCGGTAGCCCATCCGGCACGAACCCGTCGCCGAGACCAGCGGAATGCGCCTGTCGTTGACAAGCTGCTCGCCGATGACGGAGCCCTTGCCGATCACCAGGCTGAAGACGCCCTCGAGCTTGTTCGCCTTCATCACGTCGTTGCAGATGTTCTGGACGGCGACGGCCGTGAGCGGGGTCTGCGAAGACGGTTTCCACAGAGTGATGTCGCCGCAGACGGCGGCGAGCGCCGAGTTCCACGCCCACACGGCGACGGGAAAGTTGAACGACGAGATGACGCCGACGACGCCGAACGGGTGCCACTGTTCGTACATCCGGTGCTGCGGGCGCTCGGAGTGCATCGTCAGTCCGTAGAGCTGGCGCGACAGACCGAGCGAGAAATCGCAGATGTCGATCATTTCCTGGACTTCGCCGTAGCCTTCCTGGGCGATCTTGCCCATCTCGAGCGCAACGAGTTTACCGAGCGCTTCCTTTTTGGCGCGCAGCGCCTCACCGAGGTCACGGACGATCAAGCCGCGCGCGGGAGCGGGAACCAAGCGCCACTCCTTGAACGCCTCCGTCGCCACCGCCATCACCTTTTCGTAGTCCTCCGACGACGCCTGCGCGACGCTGGCGATCTCTTCGCCCGTCGTCGGGTTGTAAGACGTCAACAGGTCGCGACCCTCGACGGGTGACCACTGCCCCTCTCCGGAGCACGCGCCGGGGTTGACGCTCTCTATACCGAGTTCCTTCAGAAAATCCATTTCCTTTTCTCCTGTGTAGATTATGGGTATGTCTTATGACAGTCGCAAGCGGGTATTTGTGCGTGTATAAGGGGTATATTAGCCCCCCGGAGGCCAATAGTCAACGCTCGCGGCGCGCGAAACACAGTCCCGACCACGTGCCGTCGATCGCGCTGATCTTGTAGTCCACCAGGCCGGCGTCGAGGCCATAGCGGCGGACGGCCGTCTGGGTGAGGTCGGAGGCGACGCCTGATGCCTTTTTCGGCCAGGCGATCCAGAGCCGGCCGCCATCGGCCATCGACCGGACCGCGGCGGGAAACCGCCGCTGGAGGACCGACATGGACCCGGCAAACAGGACGATCACATCGGCCGGCCCGCGCGCCGCCTTCTTTACCACGACGCCTTCGGGGAGCTTGCCGAGCGTCCTGTCGAACCGTACCGGCGCCCCGAGGAGCGCGAGCCTGGAACCGGTTTTGACGCCGAGTTTCTTGACGAGCGGAGTGCCCGAGTACCCGTCCATCGTGCCGGGTACGACGGGGCTTGCCGGCGGATTCGCGATCGACTTGCGGAGCGCGCCGCGGATGTGCCGCCAGTCGGTGTATACCGCGTCGGGGAGGAGCTTGCGCGTGTCGCGCGTCTTGTCCGGGACGCCCCCGACAAATACGATGGGCACCCGGCGGGTGGCCTTCTGCTGCCGCAGCCAGACGCCGGTGGCGCGCCCGTGCGACGGTATCCGCCCGAGGTCGATCACGACCGCGTCCGGCGGATTCTTCGGCACCGACCGGATGGTCTCTCCCCCACCCTCCTGCCAGTGACAGTCCACCTCGTAACCAGCGCGCCGGAGCTGCCGCGAGCGGTCCTCCGCCTCCTTTTCGTTCCAGTGAACGAGGATTACGCGTTTCTTCGCCCTCACCGAGCCCCCCTTTGCGCAAGAATCGTTATCAGATCCTGAACGTCCCGTTTTCCATGATGGTTTCGCCGTCGACGACGATCGTCGTGTTCTTCAGAACGGCGTCGCAGTGGGCTTCGCTCGCCCAGTCGGACCCCGTCTTCTCGGGGTAGCCGTGACCGACTGCGACGTGGATCCCGGGGAACTTCTCGTCCTGGAGGAGGTTGCCGACGAGGCGCTCGAGACCGATGTTGGTGCCGATGGCGAATTCGCCCACGCGGTTGGCGTTCTCGTCCTGTTTCATGTAGTCGCGAAACTCCGTGGCCAGCTCCTCGTTTTCACACGACACCTTGACCACGCGCGAGTCCTCGATCTCCATGGTAAGCGGAAACGCCTCCATCAGGCCGTACTTCGGGCAGAAAAAGTCGCCGAGGCTGCCGTCGACCACGATTACGCCCTTGTCGATGCTCTTCACACACGTGAACACCTCGCCGTCGGGGAGGTTGCTCCACTTGCCCGTCGTGATCACACCGTCGGAGATGATCCATTTCCAGTCGGGGTTGAATTCGGCGGTGAAGTCGGTGCCGGCGGGGTTGGTAACGGTGATCTTCCGGGCCTTCGACGCGATGGCGTACACCTTGCGGCACATCTCCTGGACGGCGGCGTAGTCGACGGCCATCCCCGTTGTCATCAGCAGGTCGTCGATGCCCGGCATGTGGGCGTGGCGGAGCTTCTTGTTCGCCTCGATCGCTTCCAGCATCGGGATGCGAAAACTCTTCAACTCGCCCTTCTTGCCCGCGGCGCTGTAGAAGCTGACGTCAGCCGTGGCCAGCTCGCGGCCGATTTCTTCGGGGAACGCGATCGCGTTGCTGCCGTCGTCCGGCCTCTCGCCGAAATCCTCCATGACGAACGTGCGGATGTTTCCCGGCGAGATGGACTCGGCGTGCCGAGCGATATCGGCGGCGATATGCGCCGCGCCGTGGTCGGTGATGATGACGGTCTTTTCACCCGGCTGCATGCGAACGCAGTTCTTGACCGCCTGACCGGCTCCGTAGTCTATGCTTCCCATGTATTCCTCCGTGGTTTCTGTTTGTCGTTGGTAGTTTAGTCCATTTCACCATCGCGGACGAAGCGGCGGACTTCTTCCGTCGTCATAGTACCGTTCGTGAATACGTCGTAGGATCCATAGTCCTGGAGGGCGACGGCGACCTCCTTCATCCGCGTCAGGCCGGCCTTGAGGAGCCACGGACCGATGCTGAGGCGGCTGATGCCGGCGGCTTCGAGTTCGCGCATCGGGGCCGCCGATTCACAACCGTAGACATTGATCGGCGCGGGCACCTCGCGTCGGATCAACTCGAGTGTTTCCAGGTCGCCCGCGAGGATTGGATAGATGCAGTCGGCGCCCGCCGTTGTATAGGCCTTCGCCCGCTCGATAGTTTCTTTGACCAGTGCCGCCCGATCGCCTGGCCCGCCGTCGCGCATGAAAACATCGATCCTTGCGTTGATCACAAGGGGAATGTCCTCGAGATCTGCCGCCGCCCGCGCGGCCAGCAGACGGTCGCACTGGTCTTCGATGTCCCTGAGGGGTCCGCCCTGGCGGGTGCTGTCTTCGAGGTTGATCCCGACGGCGCCGGCGCGAATGACGCGGCGGATGTTGTCGGCCAGGTCGTCGAGGTCGCGCGCGTATCCCGATTCGACGTCCGCCGTCACCGGCACGTCGACGGCGCCGGCGATGCGGGTGATGGTGTCGAGCATCGTATCGAACGTGATCTTCTGTCCGTCGTCGTAGCCCAGCGAGAACGCCACCGCCGCACTCGCCGTGGCCACCGCGGGAAAACCGACGCCTTCGAGCATGCGCGCGCCCACCGGGTCCCAGATGTTGGGCAGCACGAGCAATTTCCGGTCGTGGTGGAGCGTTAGAAATGCTTCGGCCTTTTTTCTTTGTGTTTTATTGTCCATCTTGTCCCTCGATCGGCCGGGCGCGCTTCAGCGGCCGTCTGTTTCGCTGTCGACGTCCCTGTCGAAGTCGACGTCATCCCAGTTGATGTCGGCGGAGTACTCGCTGCGGAATGTCTCCGCGATCTTGTCGACCGGGACATCGGCGTACTCGCCCCGGTCGTTGAGGTAATCCATGTGGCGGTTGCCCGTGAGGTCGAGCGAATGAAATAGCGCGTCGCTCTGTCCGTCGAATTCCAGTGGCTTCAGCCCGAACTTTTCGCACAGCTGGATGTTGAATGCCGGCGTGACCTTGAGCCATCGCCCGCCGAGGTGTATCGACGTGTAGCCGTGCCAGTAAAACACGTCGGTTTTCATGTAGCGGCGCATGCGTTCGGTGGAGAGGTGGTTGCGAACGTCGGCGTAGCCGAGCCGGGCCGCCATCCCCTGGGCCCTGCATACGGCGGCTAGGAGCGCCGCCTTGGGCACGCACCACCCGCGCCCGCGCGCCAGCGTCGTGCTCGCCCTGACCCCCTCGACCGTCAATTCGACCCGGTAGGGGTCGTAGCGAAACCCGTCGCGTACCGCGTAGAAGAGGTTGACGGCCCTTTCGACTTCGCCGGCGGAGGGGCCGGCCTTGGCTGCGGCCCAGCGCACGACGTCCGGGTGGTCGCTGTCGACCGTCGGGGTCGGGCGGAAATATTCGGATACGTCGGATTTCATGTTGTCTCCAGGAATCTCTGTTTCCAGAACACGATGCTGCTCGTCAGAAGGGCGGTGCCGATCGTGAGATCGAGTGTCGCCACGCCGATGAGGAACGGGAAGTTCCCGTGCGCCGTTTTTGACAACGTCACCCCCGTCGCGATCATGAGAAAGAGAAAAAAGAAAAACCACGGACGAAAAAACAGCCAGATTCGCGGCGTGTCCAGCGCGTCGATCCTTGCCAGATTTTTACGGCAGCTCCTGCGGAAGATGAACACAGCCTTGATGACGCCGACGGCGATGCCGACGGCGACGATGAACACGATCCAACCGGACCCCGGGCGCAGGGACTGCGCTTCGAAGAGCAGGATGATGGACTTTCTCACCAGCATGATTCCGCCGATGTACCACACGACGGCGGCGAGAACCTTGAGTGTCCGTCTGGAAACAGTCAGCACTCTGTCAGGTGATTGTCTTGTCATGGACCCTTGCCGCGCATGACGACGAATATCCGCTCGTCTTCGTGCCCCGGTATCTCGATCTCAAAGGTGCTCGAGCCAAAGCAGTCGTCGCAACCGATCGGAGTGTCGGTGGCCGCGTGGAAGATGCCGAGGGACCAGCTCCAGTTCGGGCTCATCGGCACCTTGACGGAACCCGATGCGATCGACACTCCGCCCGGGGTAAACAGGCTCAATTCCATGAGCAACGATCCGGAGTCGGCCGTCTGGACTTCGGGCCCGAGGTAGAGCAGGGTATCCGTGTCGCTCTGCCGGAAATTTTCCGGCTTGAAGTCCCATATTTTTTCGCCGTCGTTCAGTGTTACGAAGACCGACTCGGTCGTGATCAGTGAGTCCTTCTCGAAATAAACATTCGCCTGGTTGTCTGTCGGCACGGGGTCTTCAGAGCAGGCGGCGGTGATCGCGAGAGCGAGCGCAAGTACAAGTAACGGAGCAGTTTTCGACATATCAGTCTCTTTCCGGTGTAGATGCGGTATCAGGCGTCTCGTCTAATATCGTGTTCAACACCCCCGTCAGACAAGCGCATTTCCGCGATACGGCGCGCGGCGGCCTCCGTCGTTATGTTTTTGCGGCTCGCAAGCGCGAGTATCCGGCGCAGGGCGTCGCGCACGCTGTCGACAACGCGCTTCCGCGCTTCCTCCCGGGTCCAGCCCATCGCCTCGATGCCGGTGATCCCCATCGCTCCCCCCACGTTGACGACAAAATCGGGCAGATAGAGGATCCCCTTGTCACGGAGCGCCTCGATCATTCCTGCGCCGTCGATCTGGTTGTTGGCGCCGCCGGCCACCGCGCGGCACTCGAGCAGCGGAATCGTACCCGCGTTGAGGACGCCGCCGAGGGCGCAGGGGGAGTAAATATCGCACGGCGTCGTGTACACTTCTTCGCCGGCGACGAATTCGAGTCCCTGTTCCTGCTGGTAGCGCCGGATCAGCGTTTCGTCGACGTCGCTGAATATCACCCTCGCGCCCGCCGCGCGGAGGTGCGGGATGAGGTTTCCACCCACGTCGCCTACTCCCTGCACCAGGACCACGCGCCCCTCGAGCGATCGATCGCCGAAGAGGTGTTCGCAGGCGACTTCGATGCCCGCAAAAACGGTAAGCGCCGTGAGTGGACCGGATGAGCCCGCCCCGCCGGCGGCCGGTGTGCGGCAGAATACGTAGGGGGCGCCGGTCTCGGCGATGACGTTCATGTCGTCCGGCGATGTCCCTACGTCGGGGCCGGTTTGGAAGTAGCCGCCGAGACGCTGCAGCAGCTCGCCGTAACGGTGAAGCAGCCCCGCCCGTTCATCCGGGTTGAGCCGGCGGGTGAGGTGGATGACGGCCTTGCCGCCACCACGCGCCATCCCCGGCACCGCGTATTTGTACGTCATGCCCTCGGCCAGCCGGAGCGCGTCGCCCAGGGCCGACCCGAGGTCGCGGTAGGACTGCATCCGGGTGCCGCCGGTGGCGGGACCGAGGCGGGACGAGTGAATCGCGATGACGATCCACGCCCCGGTGGGACGGTCGAACCGGACGATGACATTTTCACCGTCCCATTCGCTGATAAGCGTCTGGATTTGATCGGTCATGCGAGAGCAACAGAGTGGAGCTCCGAACGCGGGAATCTAGTCGCCAGGGGGCGCCGATTCGATACCGGGATCGTCGCCGGTTTCCTGGCTGGCCTTGCCGCATTCATCGCGGAACACCGAGAGAACCGCGCGCTCTAGAGTTATCCTTGTTTCGGCGTTGATCGGGTGGGCGATGTCCTGCCAGCTGCCGTCCGCGAGCTTGCGCGCCGGCATTGCAATGAAGGTGCCCGTCCGTCCGTTGATGATCTTGAGTCCCCGGACTACGAACTCGCCATCGATGGTGATCGTGGCGAACGCCTTGAGCTTGGGGTCGTCTACAAGGGTAACTTTTACTTCGGTGATTTCCATAGATGTCACCTGGTTCGGGATGGTTACCGGCTATTGTCGTTCTTGCTCCATAATAACAGTAAAACAGCCACTTAGGCTATCCTCTATTTTAGCCAACTCCAAAACACTTTCGGATGGCCCCGAACCGGGAGGCCGTGGCCCTTTATCTCTATCAGCGGTTCGGGGTTACGCGGGCGTTTACCGGCCGGAGAGGGGACGGGGGCGGAACGGGTCCGCAGCGGCCGGCCGGCGCCTACATCGCCGCGTCGAATTCGTCCTGGTAGCGGGCTACGCCCGACAGTCCTCCCGTATCGGTGCCGTCTTGAACCCGGATCATGAACGCCTCGTCGGGGACACCTTCCCACTGGCATTTGACCCCGTATTTCGACGCCGGTTCGAAGCCGAACCGCGGATAGTACTCGGGGTGACCGAGTACGATGACAAACGGACACTGTCGCTCGTGAAAGAGGAGGGCGAGTCCGGCGCGGACGAGGACCGATCCGATTCCCTTCCGCTGGTATCCGGGGAGGACGGCCATCGGAGCGAGTCCCATTCCCGTGATGACCTTGTCGCCGGCTTCGAGGGTTACCGGACTGAAGAGGATGTGACCTACAAGCCTGTTTTTGCGAATAGCGACGAGGGAAAGCAGGTCGTCACAGGATTCTCTCAACCGGTCGACGATATCGGCCTCTTCGGGCTGTCCGAAGGCGAGCTCGTTGACCATCCGGACCCCGGACACATCGGCGTGCTTTTCGAGGCGATAGACGGCGAGCCCCGAACACTCGCGGCACTCGATGTCCTCGCCGATTTTCGAGGACCTCCCGGATTCTGTCGTTACCCAGGCGCGCTCGCGCCACGGGGGGTAGTGACGCATGTGCTGGGTGTGGCCGCACTCCAGGTCGGCGACCCAGAAGCCCTCTTCGTCCTGGTGAAATCCGCTGATCCGGCTCATGTCACTCTCCGTTCTGCCGTTCGCTCTGCTCCTCGATGACCCAGCGCGGGGCGTCGGCGGTCTCGCGGCGGAGGATGAGGTTGAGCTGGGCGGCGCCGTGCTGGACGTGTCGCATATTATAGAGGAGCAGTTCCGCCACGATGAGGTCGACGCGCCCGATCACGAACCGCCGGCCCGCCGACTCGTCCGTCAGGGCCTCGATCCGCGCGTGGCACTTCCGGCGGCCGTGCTCGAGGTATGTCAGGAGTTCTTCTTTTGTATACGGACGTTCCGGAATCACACCGGCCGGGTCGAGCTCCTCGAGCCCGAACGGGGCGGGCGGGGCGAACCCGTCCGCGGATTCCGACAGGTAGAGGTCGAGCCAGAAGAGCGTGTGGTAGGCGAGATACCAGGGCTCCGGCCGCTGCGAGCGGTCGCTCCACAGTTCGTCGGGGCAGGCGCGAATGGCGTTTTCGAGCATGTCGATCGCCGCGCCGATCTGGCCCCGGGTGGTTGACTTCCAGAGTGCGTCCACAGGTGGTCTCCCGTTCGATCCCTTCTCGTCGGCCGGACTAGCGGACTTCGGGAAGGGGCTGCCCCTCGATCCACGGAGCGCCGGTCTCCATCAATGCTTTTTCCATAGCGGGAAGCCGTCGCTCGAGTATGTTCTCCAGCTGCGCCTTCAACTTCTCGAATTCGCTGTATGCGATATCGAGACTTTTCTCGATGTTCGGCGTCGGACCGTAGGTCGAGTTGCGGGTGCCGCTCATCGCGAATCTCAGCCGGCTGCCGACGGTCGGGGGATTTTTCTCGCCGATCTCGCGTTTGGCCCGGTTGCCGTTGACTTGTTCGTCGAGGTCGAGCAGCGTCACCCGCAATTCGTGCAGCTGACGGTCGAGGTCACCGGGCGCGGCCGGTGTACGCGACAAGGCGACGCGCATCGCATCGACCCTGTCGAGCGTCTTCCGCAGCGCGAGCGACATCGCCGACGTGGCTCCCTGCAGTTCGGCGGCCCGGGTCCAGAACGCGGCGACTTCTTCGGGTGGGGCGCCTTCGAGTGCGCCCTCGCGCATCTTGACGACCTCGAACGGTATCGGTTCCGAGAGATCGGTGACGACACCGTCGACCTGCTTCGACATGGTCACTGTGTAGTTGCCCGGCGCCGCCATGACACCGCTGTCCTTGCCGCCGGCGTCACCGCCGGCGCCGGCGCCACCGCCACCGCTACCGCCGTCCACCGCGATCGCCCGTGTCGTCGGGTAGCGCAGGTCCCAGGCCGTGCGGTGGAAACCCTTTTTCGCCTCGCCTTTCACGCGCCGGACGACATCGCCCTGCCCGTCGCGTACCGTCAGCCAGACGACGGGGTCTTCCTGCCGGCGCTCTTTCTCCAACTCGTCCCAGCCGGGGAACGGTACGTCCTTGTCGTCCTCGATCAGCGCTTTTTCTGTTTTCTTCCGGATGTCCTTGCTCGTTTTCAGATCTTCGGACAGGTAGTACGTGAAGACGGCGCCGAAGGGCGGGTTTTTGGCGGTGAAGTACGCGGCGCCCTGCGAGGCCTTTTCGCTGGAGCCCATCAACGGCCGCTGAATATACCACCACGCCTTGCGAACCGGGAACAGCGTTGCATCCCCACCCAGCTGCTCTTCCGATACGTGGCGCAGCACGGTGTAGTCGTCGAACACGTAGAACCCGCGCCCGAAGGTGGCGCCGACGAGGTCGTTTTCGCGGCGCTGGATCGCAAGGTCACGGAACGAGATCGTCGGAACGCCACCGGTGAGTTTGATCCACCGGCCGCCGCCGTCTATCGTGAAATAGACGCCGAACTCGGTGCCCGCAAAGAGGAGGGCCGGGTTGACGTGATCCTGGACCACGCGCCACACCAGAGTCCTGTCGGGGATGTTGCCCCGGATGGAGCGCCACTTCTTGCCGCGGTCGGTGCTCTTGAGGAGGTAGGGCTCGAGGTCGCCGTACTTGTGGTTGTCCAGCACGATGTAGACCGTATTGGCGTCGTGGAGGTCGGCCTTGATGTCGTTGACGAACGCCGTCGCCGGCACACCGGGGAGCTTGCCCGCCTCTACCCGGCGCCAGGTGCCGCCGCCGTCCTCGGTGATCTGGATGAGGCCGTCGTCGGTACCGGCATACACAAGCCCCTCCTGGATCGGAGATTCGGCCAGCGATGTGATCGTATTGTAGTTCGACATCGCCAGCATGTCCCACGGCGAGTCCCAGCTCCACGTCTTGCCCATGATGGGGAGTGTAATGCGTTCCTCGTTGCGCGTGAGGTCGCCCGATATCGCCGTCCAGCTGTCGCCGCGGTCGTCGGATCGCCAGACCCTGTGCGACGCGAAGTAGAGGCGGGTGGGCATGTGGGGGCTGACTAGGATCGGCGCGTCCCAGTTGAAGCGCTCGTAGCCTTCGCCCGCTGCCGGCTGCGGCTGGATGAAGACGATTTCTCCGGTGGTGAGGTCGACGCGCGTGAGGTTGCCCTGCTGCCACTCCGAGTACACGATGTCGGGGTTGCCCGGTTCGGTCGCCGGCTGGTGTCCGTCGCCGAAGAGCGTTGTGTACCAGTCGGCATTGCGGATGCCGTGGTAATTGTCGGTACGTGAAGGGCCGCCCTGTGTGTTGTTGTCCTGTGTGCCGCCGTAGATATTATAGAACGGTTCCGCGTCGTCGAGGGCGACCTTGTAGAATTGCGTGACCGGAAGGTTGGCCATGAAGCGCCAGTTTTCGGCGAGGTCGAAGCTTTCGTAGACACCGCCGTCACACCCGACGAGAAGATAGTCCGGATCGTCGAGACGGAACGCGAGGGCGTGGTTGTCGACGTGTTTGTTCTGGCGTTTCATGCGGCGGAACGTCTCGCCGCCGTCCTCGGAGATCTGCATGCCGACGTCGACAAGGTAGATACGATCGAACTCGTGCGGGCTCGCGTAGAGTTCCTGGTAGTAGTGCGGCCCCGTGGCCCCCGAGACGGTACCCGACTGCTTTTTCCACGAACCGCCGCGGTCGGCCGAGCGGTAGACAGCGCCGGTTCGGCGGTCGAGTTCGATGGCCGCGTAGAGCACGTCGGGTTGCTGCGGAGATATCGCCAGACCGATCTTGCCCATGTTGGATTCGGGCAAGCCGTTTTTCAGTTGCTCCCACGTCTCGCCGCCGTCGGTCGAGTGGTGGATGCCGGTGCCGGGACCGCCCCCCATGTAGGCGGCGACGTTGCGGTGACGCTGCCAGGTGGCCGCGTACAACCGGTCGGGATTGCGCGGATCGATAACGACCTCCGTGACGCCCGCCCACTCGTCGTCGCCCAGGACCTTGTTCCACGTCTCTCCCCCGTCGGTCGTCTTGTAGAGCCCCCTCTCGCCACCCTTCGACCAGAGCGGACCCTGCGCTGCGACCCAGACGATGTCCGAATTGTCCGGGTGGACGATGATCCTGGAGATATGCTGCGAGTCCTTGAGCCCCAGGTTTTTCCAGCTGGCGCCGCCGTCGTGACTCCGGTAGATACCGTCGCCGTAGCCGACGTGGCGGCCGCCGACGTTTTCGCCGGTGCCGACCCAGACCACGTGCGAGTTGGACGGGTCGATGGTGACACACCCGATCGAATAGGAACCCTCGCCGTCGAAGACCGGGGTCCACGTGACGCCGGCGTTGGTTGTTTTCCAGACGCCCCCGGAGCCGACGGCGACGTACCAGAGATTGTTGTCTTCGGGGTGGATGGTGATGTCGGCGATCCGGCCCGACATGAGCGCCGGCCCGATGCTCCGGAACTCGAGGCCGGAGAATGTCTTGTCCGACAGGGGCGAGTCGTCTTCCTTCGTTTCGGCGAGGGCCGCAGTGGCCGCAATAGCGATCAAAAGTACGAGGAACACGGTTGTGACGAGGTGTTTCACGGCAGTACCTCTCGTTGCGGGGTGGTCGGGATTGCGGGATGGGTTGATCTGGATTGTACGATAATTTCAGCGAAGTCTGAACAGCATTCCGACGGCGATCGCGATCGTCATCGAGCCTACGTCCTGTGTTTTCGCCGCCAGGCCGAATTCCACGAACGGGACGGCGCCGCGCTCGGCCAGTCTCCATCCGAAGCCAGCCCAGTAGTAGTTATGGGGCTCGTCCGTGCCGTTGTCATCGCCGATGTCCGAGAAGAGCGCCCGGCCGAAGCCGAGGTAAACGTAAGGGTAGCTGATTGTTTGTGGCACGGCCATCATACGCACACTCGCTGAGTGCGCGACGACGATCGATCCGATGTTCGCCTGGAGGTGGAAGGACCTGAACACGCGCGCTTCGATGGTGCCCGCGACCAGCTGGGGGACGCCGATCGACGGTCCGGCCGAGATCCGGTTGCGTTCCGAGTCCGCCCGCGATGCCAGTGGCAGGAGCAGGACGAAAAGGAGTAAGACAATTGTTCGGGATGTTTTCTTAATCATCGTTGTCTCTGGACGACCAATGAATCGCCCGGATCTTCCACGTTCCGTCTTCTTTTTTGAGAACGATCAGTTCTACTCCGATGGAATTGATTTTGTGACCGCGGAACTCACCCTTCGAAGTACTCGTGGAGATCACCCACCCGACGTCAGCCTGGACAATCGCTTCCACGACTTCGCGGTCGCCGGTCATGGCCGCCGAATATTCCATGTCGGCTTCCAGGTGATGGGAGATATACTCCGCGGCGGTTTCCAGGTAGCCGCTCTCGAGAACCATGACGTCCGCCGACAACAACTTCAGCGCCGTCTCGCGGTCACCGGCCTTCAGTGCCTCGTGATACGATTCGACCACCGACCGAATCGCCGACGTATCTCCTCCCGCGACATCTTCGGTCACTCCATCCAAACCGTAAGACGGATACGCTCCGAAAAACAAGATTCCAGTTCCAGCCACGAACATCGTGACCGTCACAATCAACCGTTTCACTCTTTGTTTCGACATTCGATCCTCCATGAGTGAATTACTCCGTCGCCTGTCGCTTGTCGATCAGCTTTTCCAGCTGATGCCGGTGCCGGATCGGATGCATGACCGCGTGCTCCAGTAGCGCTTCGAGCGACGCGTAGTCAGAGTCATCGACATCCGGCAACTCGATGTCCTCTTCCCGGGCGGCTCTCCAGGTAACCAGGAAGCGTCCCAGGTGGTGTTCGTGCAGTTCGACCAGGGCGCCGGCGCTTCGGTATTTGAAGTCGGTCATTCCGTGCTCCATTCGTCGTACATGGCCTTGACGATTCCCCACGACACGCTGCTGACCGGAACGGGTCCCGGGGGGCCCAGGGCGTCGAAGTCTTCCTGTGCGCTCGAGACCGTCGTCGTTCGTGTGCACGAATCCGTGGACCACGGTCCGCCTTCAAATATCCTGTCGTTATACGCGTAAATCAAGTACTCATCGCTCACCACAAAGAAGACACCGCAACCACCATCGGTCTTCGACGTCAATACATGGACGATCGAAGTCGAAATTCCCTTCCAGATGCCCGTGACCAGGATCGTAACGTTGTTGAATGCCGGAAATGTCTGATCTTCGGCGATATCAATGACCGTTCCCGTGAAGGCCGCGTCGGCGGCGGCGTACTGTTCGAGCGGGGTTGGCGGATAGTTGGGGCCACACGAACACGCGTGACCCGGGGCCGCTGCGGCCAGGAGCAGGCCCCAGACGACGACGAAGATCGCAAGTGCTCTTGTCATGCCTTCCTCCTCTGCTATTTATAACGTCCGGCGGCGGGTTGATTCTGGACTTCAACCATCACTTTGTCCGGCCCCGATTTCTTGTGAACGTGACAGGCGCATAATTCGTCGACGGCGACCTTGAAGGTCGCATCGAACTGGCCCGAACTTCCGACTCCCGTGACGTCGAGTGTTTCACCGACAATGTTCATCTTCGGATGAATCATGCGCTTGAATCCGTCGTCAAAAACCACGTAGATTCCCCGGCCGGTCAGCGTCGGATCCTGCGTCACATCCAGGACTTCGCCGGTTCGAGCCAGCGCCACAACTATTGTCAGATCCGTCACCGGCTTGTCCGAAGCGTCCACCGCAGTGACCGTTATCATGGCAAAATCCGCACTGCAGATGCAGTCCGTTTGCGTCATCTGGCAGCCTGGCGAAGTGGCTATAATGACCGCAATCGCCAGAATCCCGGATTTCACCATGTATCTGGGCATTTGCTATCGGCCTCCATTACCTTGACTGCACCATCACAAATGGCACCCCCTGGTTACAGCTTTCTGCCCTTCCAGTTCCACCACTTCCGCAACTCCGGATCGTCGTCGTCCGCCACCACGGCATACACCGCACAGCGGAACGAATACAGGACGCACCGGTCGATCGACTCGCCACGGAGCTCACACAAATCCGTGTACATCTTTTCCGGGTCCTGTCCGTGCAGATCCATCGGAGCACGATATCCCAGATCCCGCAGGTCCCGCACCAGGCTCGGCCCGATGCTCGGAAGTGACTGGAGGGTTTTATCGTCTGTCGGCTTGTTCATAACATAGCTCCTGTTTTGCACTCCAACGCCCCGACGCGCTGTCGCAGCACCTGGTTGTGCCATCGTTACTCCCGATCAACCAGTGGCGAGGCGACCATGAAGGCCCGCTCTTCACCAATGATTCTCGAAATATGGCCTTTGCCGGTCGTGTCCTCTACGAGGATCACGGCGCCCGCGCCAAACCTCCGGATTTCCCCGTCGGTGACTTCGACTTCCAGGATGCCCGACAAGCAGAACATCAATTGCCTCCGGGGCGCCGGGTGCCAGTCTCCGTACCAGCCGGGAGGACTTGATATTAATATCATCCCGTCGACATTAAATTCAGAAGAAACGGATATCGGCGGAGCCGGGGGAGCAAAGTCCATCAACTCGAACGGAATTGTCTCATCGGCGAAGTGCGAGCCCCCCTGCTCATCCGAGTACAGTCTCGTGATCTCCAGAGGTTCAGAAACTGTAACTTCCGTGCCACCGCTCTCCGCTCCTGTTATCGTGGGGAGCCAGAACATCACGGCGATGAACAATATGATTGCCGGAGACGCCGGTTTCCGCATTGTGCCGACTACATCCCACATATCTTTTCCTATCTATTGAACTGAATGGCTGTCGATACCGAATTAACGGCCCGGCGTTCCGCCGCGGCGCCGGGCACGATTTATCTCTGAAATACGAATCGAATTTCGTTCTTGTTCACATCACGAACAGTCAAGCGTCCATCCAATAATTTGATCTCCCGCTGCCCCTTATCGAGATACAAATTGTAGCCGGCCGAGTTGTGTCCAGATGACCAGGTCAGTGCGATCGAAAACACAGAGTCACTCAACATACCGGCGTACACGAGAGAATACGACGTCATGAAGCCACTCTTTACTTTCGCGCTCTCTCCCAACTTCAGAGTATATTCTTTTGGTTGCTTCATATTCCTGACGGCTCACAAACAGTTACAGGTTAGCTCAATATCGTCGAAATAAACAGTGCCCCTGGCACTCGGGAACTGTGTCTAGTCAGATCGCTCTCCCATTGCCGCCTCGATGGCTTCGCGGATCAATTTTTCGGCGGGCATGCCCGATGCCCCGTAGTTCCGTCAGCCAAACCCGCTGAATGTCGCGACTCTGGCGGCTGGATCAATATCCTGCCCGTCAATCCGCACCGTCGGACTACCCGGATAATCCAGGGCCACGGCCTGGTTCACGTCTGTCACCTGGACCATTTGAAGGTCAATATCCGCGGACAGCTCACTCGCCACACTCTTTACGAGATCGATAGTCCACGGCGTGTGGACGCATCCCTCGGAGAACAATATCTGGATTTTAATACTCATTTCATCCCTGAAGCCATTTAATGGCCCGGTTAGAACGCCGACGTGCGTTCGTCATAGTTGAAACACGGGTGTCCCCAGCACAAGCCACAAAGTAACCCGATGGATCACTATTCCGAGAACTATCGCGGATGCAAAAACCCGTAGCGACATAACACGCCGCAGCCAGAACAAAAGAAGGCCGCCTAGAGGCACATAGAGGAAAATACCCGTCCATACTCCCGGAACGTAGGATCTCATCGTCACACACACGGCAATGTGCCAGATGCCATTGGTGAGAATGATCGTTGCTCCGCTTACCAGGGGCCATTGCCAGGACCTCCACCTCTGAGCTGCCCATGCAGCCAGACACATTATGGATGCGCCGATCACGTTGACGCCAATAAACTCCCCCAGTGACAGTTGGACACCTCCTCCGGCAGCCATCCATTCCATGAGACCGTGTCCCCCAAAGGCTTCCTCGACCACGTGGAACGAGTACGCTGCGGGCAGGAGCCAGGCCCACATTCCTGCAAGTTCGCCCGTCTCTGGCCGAGAAATCATAAATGAACGCTCCGTGCTACAAGGACCTCGAACAACAGGTCCCTGACATCTTCCTTTCCACTCCACATCAGAATCTTCTGATCCTTCAACTTCTCGAAACTATAGTCCTGGAGAAGCTTGTCGATGCATCCATCGCTGTGTGCATAGATCGAGACGTCCCACGGCGTAGGCTTCTCCAGATAGCTTTTTGAATCGTCACCGGACGCCTTGTTGTCCTCCGGGGTTTGCCCTGCAATGGTGAAAGCGAAGATGCCCCCCGGTTTGATAACTCGCGAGATCTCTTTCACGATCGGCCCCAGCTCACCGAAAAAATGAAATACCCCGCAGCAAATCACATGGTCAAATGAGTGCTCGGAATACGGCAGAGGGGTGATCAGCAAGTCGAATCGCTTCAGTTCCTTCACGAAAGCCTTTGACTCGCAGACCTTCAGCATTTCGCTGGAGCCATCCAATCCGAATATGGTCAGTCCCGCCCTCGCAAAGGGCCAGGAGGCAAGGCCGGTGCCTATCCCGATGTCGAGCAGCGTCTCATGAGGTTTCACGTACTCGAAGGCCATTCCGAACAAAACAACGTGGCTATGGGAGCGGTAATCCCGGACTTGCTGATCGTATCGGGATGCTTCCTCATCGTGCGCGCTGATGCTATCCATCTCTTCCATTATCCTTGCTATGACCGCTCGCCAACGTCCTGGCGCTCGGCTGCGACGCCTGGTCAGGTAGCGTACTTCAATACCGCAATAAAGTGGCACGCCGTGCCTATGAGCACAAACAAATGCCACACGAGGTGATTGTAGCGCATCCCCCTGGCCGCGAAGAACGTCACGCCCAAGGTGTACGCGATTCCACCAGCACCAAGCAAAATCACACCCGACAGGGGCAACTGATGCCACAAAGGCTTAATTGCAATTACTACAAGCCAACCCATCACAATATAAATAGTCGTAGATAGAGCCGGATGTCGCATCCTCCCGACGGCTTTGAAAACCACCCCCACTATCGCCAAACCCCAGACGACGCCGAACATCGACCAACCCCACGCCCCACCGAGCACGACGAGCATGAACGGCGTGTAGGTCCCGGCGATCAACACGTATATTGCGCAGTGGTCGAGAACGTTGAAGACCCGTTTCGCCCGGCTCTCCGGTAGCGCGTGATAGAGAGTCGACATTAGATACATGAATATCATTGTCGCCGAGAACACGCTCGCCGCAACAATTCCAGTCGCGCCGCCATGTCGGCTCGCGACCACTATCAAGATGGGCGTGACCGCCAACGCACCCAACAAACCGATCCCGTGACTAACGCTATTCGCAATCTCTTCACCCATGGATTGCAGGCGCTTACGCCATATGTTGGCCTTCATAGACTCCCTTCGGGATCGCCACCTGATGTCCTGGTGCTCTAAAGCGGCGCCTGGTTAGCCGGCTATCTGGACCCTTCACGATCTTTCCCTCTCAAGTAATGTTCCGCCCTGTCCAAGGGCGTCCAAATCGGTCACAAACAGTGAACCTTCTTCTCTTTCGACAAGAACAGATTCGGGATTGCCGTGAGTTCACACCCCGGATTGCCCAAGATTCCTCCGATCAAGAACGATATTCCAAGAACGACCAAAGCTACGGTGCCCCAAATCGTGAGGTTCGACGGTCCTATCACTACGACGAGGACGATCGTCCCAAGACCGAACAACACCCGTGTCGCACGTCCAAAAAACAAGGGTTTGAGTTTCGCCATTGACCTTCCAATCACAGTTTTAACCGCTACGCCTCACTGCTCTCCCGCAAGTTGCGCCTTCAGTTCGCGTTCGAGTTTCCGAGCCCACTTCTTCTTGTAGCCGTACCCATTTCGACTCTCAACCACCACTCCCGAGCGGCCGATTATGATCTCGATCGGCAGCCCCTTGACATTTTCCACCATTGGTAACGCGGTTGAGAAATCTGATGTCATACCACCGTCCAGCACCAGGTAGCTTATCTTGTGCTTTTGAGAAAACTTGCGAAGTCGGTCCCGACGAGCGACGGCGAGTGTGTCTCGCTCAAACGCGATTGCGACGAACGCCCGCAGTGTTCTGGATAACATCATCGTGGGCTTTCCTCGAGTCGGTCTAACGTCGTCCCGGCGCTCTGCTGCGTCTGGTTAGAGGGCCTTCTACACACAGCTGTGACTGTAGTGTGTGGCGAACAACGCCAGGTCAACAAGGTCGACTAATCCATCACCATTCATGTCCGAGCGCGGATCGTACGTTCGCGGCGGCCACCCCTGGGCAAATATTGAGAAGTCAACGAGGTCGACTATCAGGTCCCCGTCAATATCCGGACTCACCAATACGAGGGAAAGCGGGATGTCGCATAAACCGTCCGTACCTTGTATCATGAACCCCAGGGCAACAGCGTAGACACCGTCACCCAGATACCCTCCGGCCGCAATACTCCCGGAAATCGTCGTCTGGCCGTTCAAGTTGGTCGTACTGTCCGCGTTGGACGACAGGTAACCGCCGCAAAGCAGTTGAGGATCGCCCTTTGCTTGTATCCAGAAGTCTTGCGGCGGTATTCCCGGAACGGGCTCGCCGCTGCAGCCTCTCAGGGTAACACTTATAGTCGCATCGATGCTCGACAGGGTGGGCCCGTCACCCGCAGGGCATACCATGAGCACTCCGCCTGCACTGCTCGCAGAGGACTGACACGGATCGATCAAGCATGCCCCTGTTCTCGCCTCAGGAATGGCTGACAGCAGCAAAATAATTATACTTCCTACACTGATCCAGGTTCGACGCATCGCATCTACTCCGGCGCTGGTGATTCGACTCGATATCCCCATCCAACCATGGCCTCTACATCCTGGTCCCGCACCTGAAGATAAAGTGTGTGTCCCTCTGGACACGAACAGGCAAGACACACGGAATCGTATTTTGGAGCGGTTCTACCTTCAAATACCACAACGCCTCCCCCATCATAATAATCCCGGATGACCTCGAACTCCTCCGGTTCCAAACCCGGGCGGGCAGGATCCTTGGGGTACGAATCGTAGTCCCCGTCGTGGTTCTCGAGCCAATCCTGCTCCCAGGGATTTCCCAGACATTGTACGGGTTCAATGGCAACCCAGGTCGTCGCCAAAGCACCTTTCGCCGGCTGTTCAAACGAGTAGTGCCACAATGATGGAACACCGCAGTTGATGATCCACCAATCTTCGGGATCCGGCACAAATCCGAAGTCCCACATGTCCTTATCTGGACCCGTCAGCTCCACCACAACAATCGTCACAGCTCCCATTGCCGCGCAAGGTGTAGGGCTGGCCGGGAACCATGTGTTGTTGATCTGGATCCCCTTGTCGACGAGTTCCCGCAACAATGCGGAGCACTCGGACGATGGCTCTCCTTCTTTAAAAAAGTTCCATGATTTGTAGTACGTCGCGTTTGAGTTCCGAATCTCGTGATTATCCTCGAGCGTGGCAATCGGTAGATTTCGGTCTGAAGTGACCGCCTCTTGTGTCTCAGAGCACGCAGAAACGAGGACAACCATAACCGTCGCTATCATCATAAGGTGTTTCATCCAACTCACCTCCGGAATATTATCATCGTCGGTCTGACGTTCCGGCGCTCTGCCGCGGCGCCTGGTTAAATCGCGTGCTTGCCCTATTCCGCTGTCTTCCTCTTCTTCAAAGACTTTATCGCCCGGTGCTCCGACTCAAATACGAGTTTATCTTCGTCCGGCGATGAATCCCTATCGATAGTCCCTTCTGAGACTGAGCGAACAAAAACCATGAGGCCGCCATTGCGGTGAACGCTAGCGCAAACTCGCAGAAGCATTCTCATTCCCGGCTCGTCAAATGACAGGATGTCGTCAAGATTCATAACAAAGAGATTTTCACCACGCGACAAGATATCGCTCATCATCGAATTCAGTTCATTCTCTTCGTCAGTCGAACCGCTGACGTTGCCATTCACGTCAACTACGACAACACCGTCTTCCGTGCGCAACGTATGCTCCATTGTGATCTAACTCCCTGGCGCTTTGCTGCGGCGCTCTCTATCGACTCCTAGAAACCTCGATTTACACAAACTTTCAATACAGCTCCAACTCCCCCGCGCCGCTGCAGCAACGCCTATTTAGCTCGCAACATTTCGCTACGCTAAATACCGATCCAAGAATACGCGTGGAGAA
>CBDUWU010000011.1:0-28601 GCA_965371015.1 uncultured bacterium
GCCGTTCACTTCGGGCTGATGCGGATGGCGATCGTGTTCGCCGAAAAGTACCAGGCCGATGCGCGTGTGTTCAATGGTGAGGCGGAGGCCGTCCTGTGGCTCAACAACGACGTGCAATTCGCCGGGGGGAAAAACGCCGCCGTTGGCGAAACCGCAGGTGGTGAAATCGACGGCGCCAAAAACTGATTCTTGCCTCTTCGAGCTCAGTCGGAACTCTCATCACCATAGCCACGGTTGCGCACCATTTCACCGCTGTCCCACGGAGCGGGGTCGCCGCCGAGATACTCGTGGAACCACTCGAGGTGGGCGTTGTAGTAGAGCGGCATCGACTTTGTCCAGCTGGGCCAGTGACCGTCGTTCTCGAATACGACCAGGCGCGATGGCACACCCCGTTTCTGCAGCGCGGTGAAGAATTCGAGGCTTTGTGTGTAGGGAACGCGATAGTCTTTTTCGCCGGTGATGACGAGACACGGGGTGGCGAACTTATCGGCGTAGTTGTGAGGTGACTGTTCGACGTAATCATCCGACTCCCACGGCGCGCCACCCAGGTCGAACTGCGGGAACCACAGTTCTTCGGTCGCGCCCCACATTGCCGGCAGGTCGTACACACCCATCATCGACACGATCGACTTGAACCGGTCGGTGTGTCCCTCGAACCACATCATCATGTAACCACCGTACGACCATCCCATCGCGCCCATGCGATCCTCGTCGACGTACGGCTGATCCGCCATGTATTCCGTCACGGCCATTACGTCGTCGTAGACCTTGCCCTGCCAGTCGCGTGATATCCCCAGGGTGAACTCCTGGCCGAAACCGCTCGACCCGTGCGGGTTGGGAAACGCAATCACGTAGCCGGCGCCGGGATACACCTGCCAGTCTCCGCGGAAGCTGTCCCACCACATTCCCTGGGGGCCGCCGTGTACGTTCAATATAAAGGGGTACCTCTTGTCCGGGTCGAAACCGTGGGGCTTGACCACCCATGTGTGGATTTTCTTTCCAGACGGCGACTCGACCCAGTGTTCCTCGGCGGGGCGGATATCGACTTCGTCCTCGACCGGCTTGTTGAACCAGGTCAGCCGTTCGACGTTCTTGCCGTTTGTTTTTGCAGTCCAGATTTCCTGCGGCTGCGCGATCGCGCGGCTTCCCACGTAAACCCGCTTGCCGTCGGGCGAAATGTCGTACGAATCGATCGTGCGCAGGTCGACGAGTTTTTTGATCTTGCCCGATTCGACGTCGATCCGGTGCAGCGGGTTGACGGCGTCGATCTCGGCGGTGAAGTAGATCGACTTCGAGTCCCGCGCCCAGTGGATGTTGCCGACCCAGTAGTCGAAGTCGCCGGTGAGCACGCGCTTCTCGCCCGTCTCACGGTCGTAGACGGCGAGGCTGAAAAGATCGGCCTCGTATGCCGGCGTCTTGTGCGTAATGTAGGCGATGTAGCGCCCATCGGGAGAGTAGCGCGGGTGGGCGTCGTACGCCTCGTTGTCGTCGGTGATATTCTGCATTTCGCCGCCGCTCACCGGCACGAGGAACAGGTCCTTGTTGGTGGTTTCCCAGTGGTTGGGGTCGGCGTTACTCGATACGCAGATCTCGGCGCCGTCGGGCGAAATGTCCCAGCCGGCGTTATCGCCGCCGGTCATGTAGTATGGCGCGTCGAGTTCGCCGGGTGTGAGGTCGGTGTACTCCTCTGTTTCGATATCGTAGATCAGCGTGTGAAACTTCTTTCCGTCCTTGTAGAACGTCCAGTGCCGGTAGAGGAGATCGTCGGCGATGTGGGCGTGGACGGGCCCTTCGTCCATGTCTTCGGTCATCTTTTCATTGCACTCGCTGTCGGCGCCGCACTCGGGAAATACGTCGGTGAAGAAGACGATCTTCTTTCCATCGGGTGACCAGCGTGGATCGTTCACTCCCATGGAAAAATCGGTGAGACGCTCCGCCTCGCCTCCGCCGACGGGCAGCCGCCACGCCTGCGCGCCGTCCTCGCGCGTCGATACGAACAGCAGGGACGCGCCGTCGGGTGACCAGCGCGGGTGATAATCGGCTTTTTCGTTGAAGGTGAGCTGCCTCAGCCCCGAACCGTCGGCGTTCATCATGTAGATGTCGGAGTTGCTCCTGCCCTTCTTCATGTCGTGCGTCGTGACCGTGAATGCGATCCGTTTGCCGTCGGGCGAGCACTGCGGGTCGCCGACGTTTTTCAGGTCATAGAGGTCGGAGATGGTGAGGGCCCGTTTGTCGGGAGGGGGACTCTCTGCCGTCGCGACGGTGGCGATCGCCAGTAACAGGGCGATGATCGGCGTTATTCGCATGGTGGCTCCTGTATTTGTTTGTACAAAAAGTGTTGCCTCAAACGTGAGATGACATTATAAACCGAATCATGAGGCTCAAGCAGGTCGTTTTTGGCCAGGCGTGTCGTATTCCCGGCATATACGGATGGCTGTCGAAAAACGCCGGGGGCGGAGAATCAGCGGGGTACTGCTATTCGGTGTGCCTGCGCCATCTCGTGCTCGTCGACGAATTCGTCGGTCGACATGGTTTTTTCGCAGGCCGTTCTGTAACACGTCGACGACCTCGAAGGCGTCTACCCGGCGATGGCCTCGTGGCTCAGGCCCGGAGGCGTGATGTCCCACGAGATCGACCTGACGGCGCACCAGCTCGCCCGTCGCTTCGAAAACCTCACCGAAGACGATCTCACCACCAGCGCCGCCTACGTTGTCGCCACGCGCTGAGGCAGCGCGCTGAAACAGCGTGTTTCGCGCCGGGTTGACAGCGGCGGCGAGATATCTTACAATTATACATACAGATACACAACGATGGCCCAATATGAATTACCGCTGCCTGCTTTTCCTCTTCTGCCTGTGCATACCCGGCGCGGACGGTCCCGGCGCGCAACCGCAACCGCAACCGCAACCGCAACAGCGCCCCGCCTCGCTCCTCTATGTCTCGCCGCTACCCGGCGCGGCGCTGGTATCGCGTGAAACAAACGTCATCGTCCGCTTCGATGGTTCCGCGGCCGACTACATCACCGACCCCGCGTCGATGTTCAGCGCGGTGGGATCCGTCAGCGGCCGGCTCACCGGCGCCATGGTCGTGGCGGACGACGCCGAAACCATTCTCTTCGAGCCCGACACGCCATTCAAACCCGGGGAAGACGTCGCGATCACAGTGCGCTATCGGAGCCCCGACGCCGGGGTCGAGTCGTACCGTTTCGAATTCACGGTCTCGCCCAGACGCACGGGTCCCGAAGAGCCCGACGCGCGCGAGTTCATGGAATCTCACGGTATCACCCCGCCTCGACGGACCGGATCCGGCGCCCCGGTTCGCAGCGCCCCGCAAACGGGGAACTTTGTCCCGCCGGCTGATTATCCGACGTTTGACATAGGACCCGTCGACAATCCGGGCGACGGATACGTATTCTTCACGAGCTACGTGTGGAAGAACGACCCGCCGCCGAGCTTTCTCATGATTCTTCGCAACGACGGCACGCCGGTTTTTTTCCAAAAATCCACGAGCTTTGTACTCGATTTCAAGAAACAGAACGACAAACTGCTGTCCTTCTATGAGTTCGGGACCGGCGCGTTCATCATCATGGACTCCACCTACACCCGGGTCGACTTGTGCCGGTGCGGCAACGGGTATGGCGTCGACTCGCACGAATTCCAGATCCTGGATAACGGTCACCACCTCATCATCTGCAAGGACCTGCAGTATGTCGACATGAGTGAAGTGTTCCCGGGCGGATCCGACGAGGCGCAAGTTACCGGCATGATCTATCAGGAAATCGACCAGTCGAAGAACGTCGTGTTCGAATGGCGCAGCTGGGATCACTTCGAAATCACCGACGCGATCGGCGTCGATTTCACATCGGACCGGATCGACTACGTCCACTCAAACGCGCTGGTCACCGACCACGACGGGAACTGGCTCGTGTCGAGCCGTCACCTGTGCGAGATCACCAAGATCAACCGGACGACGGGAGAGATCATGTGGCGGTGGGGGGGGAAGAACAACCAGTTCCGTTTTGTCGGCGATATCGACGACACGACCGGCTTCTACTACCAGCACGACATCCGCCGGCTCGACAACGGCAACTACATGCTCTACGACAACGGCAACTTCCACAACCCGCCGTATTCGCGGGCCGTCGAGTATACGCTCGACACGGTAGCAATGACGGCGACGCTGGTCTGGCAGTACCGCGACGCACCGGATGTATACGCCGACTTCATGGGGGCGTCCCAGCGGTTGCCCGGCGGCAACACGTTCATCGCGTGGGGCGCTTCGACCTTCGGGCCGATCACAACGCTGACCGAGGTCCATCCCGACGGGACCAAAGCGTTCGAACTCACGTTGACCAACCAGACGACCAACTACAAGGGATACCGGTTTCCGTGGAGCGGATCGGCGCCTGAGCCCTATCTCTGGGAGGGGCCGTTCGACCGGGAGAGCAGGGCGCTCACGCTCGGGTTCGACAAGTTCGGCGACCGCGGTGTGGCGCTGTACGAAATCTACGCCGGTGAGGAGTTCCGGTCGCTGTTGCTGGTCGACTCGACTACCGCCAATACGGCCGATGTCCCCGGGCTGCGGCGCGGTGAGAATTACCGTTTCCGCGTACGCGCCGTAGACGGACAGTCGAACCGGAGCCCGTGGTCGAACGAGATCACGTATCGCTACGACAACACCGAACCGTCGGAGGCGGTACTCATCGGGCCGCCCGACGGCGCAGTCGTCGAGTCCGCCGGCGTCGAACTGTCGTGGACCCGGGCGATCGACGACGAAGGCGACGCTTTGATGTACTCCGTTTATATCATCGATGGATCGGGAGTGTCCGCCATCGATGGCATCGAAGACACGAGTTACGTGTACACCCGCTCGGGCGCCGCACCGTTACGCGAGTTCCGCTGGACCGTCAGTTGTTCCGACCAGGAGTTCACGACGGCGAGCCCCGACACATTTTGCGTCCACTCGGCGCGGGCCGGATTCGGCGTACCGGCCACGCCCTCGCTCCACCAGAACTACCCCAACCCCTTCAACCCCGCTACCACCATCCGGTACGACCTGACGCAGGACGGCCCCGTCTCACTCAAAATCTATAACGTGCTCGGCCAGGAAGTGACGACGCTGATCGACGATCCCCGCCCCGCGGGATTCTGGTCGGTCGAGTGGGATGGACGCGACACGGCGGGAAACTCCGTCGCTTCGGGCGTATATATTTATAGACTGGAAACCTCGGGATTTTCGGAAAGCAGGAAGCTCGTGATCGTACGCTGAGAAACGAGTTCGACACGAGAGATGGGGGCGTGTCTGCTCCCAATCCGCTTTTTCAGTGTACATCCGCCCACAGGCCAAAGCGGCCGTCCGGTCCAGTATCCCGGAGAAGGTTCTTTGATATAAGACTTCCTGATGAGAGCCCGGCCGTAGGTCTTTTCAGCTGCGTGGCGATTGTGCTTAGCGCACAGCAGCCGCATGTTATCAACGGTGCTCGATCCGCCCCGCGCGTACGGAATCGGATGGTGATCGAATTGTAATAAATAGTCCGAGTTGCAGCGTTTGTTGTTGGCGCCGACAAAAGTACATTGGCCCTTGTCTCTCTTCCAGACCTGTTGCTTCACGGACTTCGGAATGTATCTGGTATTTTTTGTCACTTTGCTCTTCGAGTTTGACTCTTTTTGAAGCGCCAGATCTTCGCGGTCTTTTACATAGCGCATCGCATACTTGAATATCTCCAGAAAGCCAGCGCCCTGCGGGAATTTATGCGAGAGACGCGATCTCAGCCACTGGATCAACTCCATCAGCTCGTCGTCTCCGGCAAACCGAATCTCGAACATCCGCTCCACGACTTCTTTGACTTCGACCGACTCCGCCCCTGGCATTGGGGCATTTACCCCGCCACAGTGACGGGGCATTTCACCCAGCTCTTCCGGCCGGGTCTCCCGGAGTGACTCTATGTCCACCTCTATGTTCGCCGCTGGGTGCGCCTCGCCGGGACCTCCTGACAAGGTCCCGGCGGGCGCGCGCTCGACACGAACGAGCTTTTTGACCATTGTCGGCCTGGCCTGGTCGGCGATCCTGCGCGGGATCTGGTAGCCGGATAACACCTGGTCGATCTCGCTGCGGGACTTGCCAATCAGTCGGGGTAACAAGTCGTCTTTGTTGTCAGGCGAGAGTGCGCTGGCAACTTGCACGGCGGCACTGAATGAGAGTTTCTTCTTGATTAGAAGGTCGTACACTTCAGGTACTTTCCTGATTAACCGCGCGACTCTTACCCTGCGACCGGCAGAGGAATCACCGTAGCCGAGTTCGTGTATGCAGTACTCGGTGATAGTGGAATAAGCAAGTTCGAGATAAAGGCCGCGAGCTTCGACTTCGTTTATCAGCAACAGAATCTTGAGGGTAAGATCCTGTTCTTTTTGTACGAGTTGCTCGAGCGACTTTATCAATTCTAGATTGGAAACACTTTTTAACGAACGCATCGTGCGCCTCCCGTTCATGGTGAACGTTTCCCCGGGCGTTTCAGCGTCAGTCACTGCAGGTATTATAACATGCACTTTTTTGAGGCCGATGGGGGAGCATGACGGGGCAGTTCGAACACGAGACAACAAAAAGTTCAGAAGTAAAAGCGATCTTTCGTGAAACAAGCCGTGGTGGGGTGGGTGCGGGGTTGTGAGAGACGACACGCGCACGAATAGTCCGCATTTCAAAAACGCGTCAAGTAGAAAATTGACATCAAAAAAAATATCTTGCCTGAGCAATACAAAAGCTCAAGGCAAGATATTTCACTCGCATCGAAAATAATGCCGGCGCTTCGTCAGAAAAGGCCCGTGCCATTTGGACGCTCAGGCCGATGTTATGTCGGGAAAAGGGCCGTATCGCTTGTGAGCTCGGCCTGTTTGTGAGCCCGGGCTGAGGGGGGCACCGTCAAAGAACAGAGTCGAACCGACGAGACACTTCGGCTGGATTCTCGTCCGCAAACGTTTCCGCTTTATCTCAACGCCTGTGCGTTGAACACGTCGTTCCGTCCTTTTGATTCCAGCCGTTCGATGTATGGCCTCAGACCTTCGATGATCCAGACGCTCAGCGATTTCTGCCCGGCATCGGAGATGAGGGCGATGCGCGAGCCATCCGGGCTCCACGCCGGCATGGCGTCGCGCTTGGGATTGGTGGTCAGCAGCAGGGCGTTGCTCCCGTCGGCTTTCATCAGGTAGATATCCCAGCTTCCCCAGTCCTCGGCGGTCACGATGATGTACTTTTCGTCGGGGCTCCACGCGGGCGCGTACCGGACCCGGCGCGGAGCGCGCAGCTGGATCCGTTCCCGCGTGGGACCGTGGAAGAGAACAACTCCCTGGTCTTCCTTGATCCACGCGAGCAGATCGCCCGAAGGGGAGAACATGGGCCATGAATTGTCGCCGTCGGTCGTAACCGGGTTGATCGCGCCGCCCGACGGGTCGGTAATCCAGATTTCCGCCTGCCCCGAACGGGTGCTGGAAAAGGCGATTTCGCCTCCCGCCGGCGACCACGACGGTGACATGTCGTCGCCGTCTCCGGTGACGACGGCCCGGACCTCGCCGGTCTCGACATTGGCTACGTAGATATCCGCCGCTCCCGATTCGCCGTCGGCGTAGGCAATCCACCCGCCGTCGGGTGACCACGACAACTGGTCGAAGAGCGGTGACGCGTCGGCAATTTTTCGCGGCCGGAGGCCGCCGGTTTCGATGACGTAAATGCCCCCGGCGCCATCGCTGGTTCTGGAACGGAATGCGATGTGGCTGCCGTCGGGCGACCACGCGGGCGCGAAGTCGGTCCCGCCGGGTGGCGTGACCCTGGTCCATCGCAGCGGACTCTGTTCGAGTACGCGCTGGAACACCATCACGCCTTCGGGATCGAAATAGACCTGGCGAAAGCGCAGTTCGCCGTTGATCACGGCTTTGCTGTACATCAGCGGCCGCAACGCGGGCCGCAGGGTGTGGATCGTCTTTTGATGGAGGACGAGGAACCTCGCCTTTTCCACGGTGGTGAAATGGTTCATGAGATCCTCGTAGGGCGCGACGGGAATCTCGACGTAATCGCCGCCCGAATAGAACGCGAAGTACGGTTTGCGGTCGGCGATCCTGTCGCCCGGCTTGACGTCTCTTCGAAACTCGATTCCGGCCTTCTTGAGCACCTCGAGTCCGGGATCCTCCGGCTCGATCAGCGTGGCTGCGTTGAGGAAGGGAAGCATTACGATCGAGGCGGCCATCAGCGCGAAGGCGGCGGTGCGCGCCGTCCGGTTGCGCAGGTCGGCGGCGGCGAACACGGCGAGCAAGGTCAGTATCGGCAGGTAGGGCAGCAGGTAACGCTCGGTGGTCCGCACCGTCGCCAGCGGAATCACGAAGAACGACACGAGCGCCGCCGCCATGAACAGGTACTTTCGCCGCCGCAGGGCATAGAGCGCGAGCAGAAAGATCGCGGGCAAAACGTAGCGCAGGATTGTGCGCAGTTCGACGGGAAGGCGTTTGAAGTAGTCGGAGACGGCGCTGCGCTCTTCGCTCTCGGCGGAGAGTTGTTCGAATGTCGCATCCGCGTTCTCGAAGTCGATGGCGGCCTCACGCATCTTCCAGTAGCTGGCGCTCGACCCGAAGAATTCGGATTTGGGCAGGAGGACGACGTGGCCGGCGCTGGTCGAGAGGCGGACAGTATTTATCGCGTACACGGCGAGAAAGCTTACGGCGATAACGGCGAGTTGCCGGGGATGCCGCACGCGGCTCAGACCGAGCAGCCCCACGATGGCGAGCGCCTCGGGACGCGTGATGGCGGCCATTCCCATGGCGAGTCCGAAGGGCAGCCAGCGCTGCCGGATGAACATGAGCAGTCCGAGGAGCACCCAGAACACGTAGAGCGATTCGGACAGGGTCATGAGCGACAGGCGGATAAAGAGAGGGTTGATGGCCACGGCGAGCGCGGCGAACAGCGCGAGCTCACGCCGGACGAAATGCGCGGCGATGTGGTACGCGAGAATGGCGGACCCGACGCCGGCGAGGAACGATACGACCATGCCGGCGACCTGGTAGTTGCGGAGCACGACCTGGAAGATCCGTACGGCGAGGGGGTAACCGATGGGAAAGGTGCCGTCCATGACGGGGCTGAACAGCGTTCGGGCCTGATTGAGGTAGTAGGTGCCGTCGTAGGCGACGAGCTCGAAGGTCCCGAGGAACGGCAGCCGGCTGGCGACGCACACGAGCAGCAGCCCGAGGTACACGTGCCGGTTACCGACCCGGTCGATCCATGTCATCTGCGCCTTCTCTTTTTTCATAACCGGGATGATACCAGATACCCCTGTGGATTCGAACGGTCGAATGGGCTATGATTCGGAGCGTGTTAAGCGCCGCGAAGCAGTTTTTCGAGACCATCAAGTTCGAGCACACCGTATTTGCCCTCCCGTTCGCCTATATGACACTCTTCCTCGTGTCTCGCGGGTGGCCGATGGCTGCCGACTTCGTGTGGATCTCCGTAGCCATGGTGACCGGGCGGACGTTCGGGATGGCCGCCAACCGCCTGATCGACACCCGCGTCGACGCCCGCAACCCGCGGACCGCCGGCCGCGCCATTCCCGCCGGCCGCCTGTCGAAGGCCGCCACGCTGGCGTTCATGGCCGCCGCGCTCGCGGTGTTCCTCGTGGCCGTCTACAACCTCGCGCCCCTGTGCCGCAAGCTCTGGCCCGCCGTGATCGTCGCCATGGTCGCCTACCCGTACGCCAAACGGGTTACCTGGCTCTGCCACCTCGTGCTGGGCCTCGTGTATTTCCTCATCCCCGCGGCCGTATGGATCGCCGTCGACAACGAATTGTCCGCCGCCGCCGTGGCGCTCGGAATTGGAGCCGGGTTATGGGTGGCCGGATTTGATATAATATACGCCTGCCAGGATGTAGAGGTGGACCGGAGTGAGGGCCTTCACTCCATCCCCGCCGACTTCGGCGTTGGCCCCGCGCTGTGGATCGCGCGGCTGTTCCACGCCGGCTTCGCCGCCGCGCTGGTGTACGCGGGGTGGCTGCTCGGGGCGGGGGTGTTCTACTACGCGGGGCTCTCCGCGACAATGTTGGTGCTCCTGTGCGAACATCGCCTCGTGTCGCCGGGCAGACTGGACAACATTAACGCCGCTTTCTTTACGGCCAACGGCGTGATAAGCATCGTGCTGTTCGCGCTGGCCGCGATCGACACCGTCGTGTGACGCGAAAGGAACCATGTCTGTTTATGCAGTCGGAATCACGGGGGGCAGCGGGGCGCCCTACGCGCTTCGCCTCCTCAACGCGCTCGTCACCCTGGGACACGAAGTGCACGCGATCGTCTCGCCCGCCGGCGAGATAGTCGTCCAGCTCGAGACCGGCCTCAACCTCCGTGGCACCCTTCGCGAGAAGCAGGCCGCGATCGATGAAGCAGTTAAGACTGGCGGCAAGCCCGGCCGGATCCGTGTGTTCGACCACAACAATCTCGCCGCGCCCGTTTCCAGCGGGTCGTTCCAGTGCGCCGGTATGGCCGTCATACCGTGCTCGACGGGAAGCCTCGGACGTATCGCCGCCGGCATCTCATCCAATCTCGTCGAGCGCGCCGCCGACGTTGCGCTCAAGGAACGCCGGCCGCTCGTGCTCGTGCCGCGCGAGACGCCGCTCAGCGACATCCACCTCGAGAACATGCTCCGTCTCCGGAGGGCCGGCGCCGACATCGTCGCCGCCATGCCCGCGTTCTATAACAAACCGAAAACGATCGCCGACATGGTCGACATGATCGTCGGCCGCGTGCTCGACCGGCTCGGCATCGACAACGACCTTTTTCAACGGTGGGGCCATGGCCCGGTTGCCCGGCCGGAGGACGAACAGGAATGATCGGACAAACCATCGACCATTATAAAATAGTCGAGAAACTCGGCGAGGGCGGAATGGGAGTCGTCCAAGAGGCGAAATGCCGTCGAAAATCGGCCGAGGCGAGGCGAAAACGAAAAAGTTCGGCGAGGCGAAACGTCATTTCGAGGAGGGATTCCGTGTGGCAAACACGCCGGAAGGTCGTTTTGCGATTTACGACAACCTCGTCGACTATTATGATTCAGGGGGCAGGACGCGGACCCCGATTACAAACCGGCACTCGAGGCACGGAAAAAACTCGAGGAGTGGCGCACAGCCACGAGTATGTAGTCCAATAGTTCAAAGGAGGAACAACCTATGTCGAGGCACCTGACACATCTCTGCTGGCTGGTGGCGGCCGCGATCATCGCTATGGCGCTTTATCCGGCACCCGCCGTCACCGAAGAAACGACAGACGTCGAGAAGATCTCGCTTTCGACTCTCTCGAAAAAGCCCGCGAAATACGTCGGCAAGGAGATTTATCTCGAAGGCGTTGTCGCCAAGGTAATGAAGGACGACAAACTATTCGTCATCGTCGACAAGTCGGCTTGTGGCGGGTGTCCGTCGAAGAAGAAGTGCGGCGTGTTCGAGCTTTCCGTATCGTACAAGGGCGATTTGCCCGACAAGAAGCAGACCGTCAAGCTGACGGGCCTTCTCACCGAGCCGGAAGAAGGAAAGTATCTGCTCAAGGCGCAGAAGATGGATTAACCCCGCGCGGTGAGCTCGACCAGGCTGATTTCGCTCGTCACGGGGTTGGCTTCTCTCAGTTACAAGGCCGCCCGCGCGCTCCTCGTCCAAATCGGGGGGGTGCTGGCGGTCTTGTGGCTTATATCCGCGACGTCCTGCACTGGGTCGACTGACCCGCCGCAACCCGGAGAAAAGCGATGAGCTGGTTTCGCCACAGAATTTCGCTTCTGATATCGGGGCACATCTTCGCTCTCGTGGTTCTGTTGTATCCCGCTTCCGTTTTGGCGCCTTCCGCGACGCCTTCCGGTCCCCTCGGGCCGAGGCCCGTCGACGGCTGGCCGGTCATACTCGGGACTCCGATTTATGGTACTCCCGCGGTGGCCGACATAGACGGCGACGGCCGGGACGAAATCGCCGTCGGCGTTCGTGACGGCCGCGTCTTCGTTCTGGACGGCCGCGGGGGTATCCTCCCTGGATGGCCGCAATCGACCGGCAGCGGTGTGTATCGATCGCCGCTGCTCGAAGACCTCGATGGGGACGGAATGCACGAGGTCGTTGCTGCTTCGAAAGACGGCTTCGTGCACGTCTGGCGTATCGACGGCTCCAGGGTGCCCGGGTGGCCCGTAGATCTCGGATTTATTGCGGCGTCCACCCTGGTGCCGAGCCGCGTCGGCAGAGATCGCGATCCAAGCATCGTGATCGCGGACGCCCACGGTGGAATTCACGTGCTCGCACCGGATGGCAGATATCGTCCCGGATGGCCGCTGAAGACACAACAATGGATCAGGGCCGGGAATGCGCCATCCCCGGTGGTGGCCTGCACAGATCTGGATGGCGATGGAGCGACCGACGTGCTCTGCATCACAAGAAAACCGATGCAATTACACGCATGGGACTCGTCCGGATCCGTACTTCCAGGGTTTCCACGGGAACTGGATGGCGGCGGTGTCGGTCTCGTTGTCGACGGTGATGGCCCGGATCTGCGCATCGTATGCACGACAGTCAGCGATGTTCTTGTGTTGGATCGCAGCGGAGTCGAACTCTGGCGTCTGGAACCGTTGAAAAAGGACGACCACTATATCGCGGCGGCGAATATCTGCACGGTCGGGGGCACACCCGCCGGCGACGTCAAAGTTCTGGTGACGGCGACACACGCCGGAGTGGTTTCAATCCTGGATATGGAGGGGATTCCGCTTCCAGGCTGGCCGGTCCAGCTGCATGGTTTCATCTATGGCATTTCCGCGGAACGGGAAGTGGCGGCGGTGTATGACATGCCGCGCGTCTGGGATGTCGACCATGACGGGAAGATGGAACTGCTCGTCGCTTCATACGATCAGCACTTATACAGCTTTGAAATAGACGGAAGCCTGGTGCCGGGATGGCCGGTGACCCTGGGTGACGCCGCCATCGGCGGTCCCGCGTTCGCCCAGCTGGATGGAGAGGGGTGCAAGGAAATGGTCATCGGTCAGGCGGGGGAGACGCTCTTCGCGTTTCATCTGGATCCCCCGGGTCCGGGTCGGGAATCCGCGCCGACCACCGGGTGGGACTCGGTTGGATCGAGCGAGTGGCCTGCCGCGTATTTCGCCATCCTGGCGATCGTTGTTCTGATGGCGTTCATGATCCTGCCGCGGATGCTGGAAGGGATATCCCGCGGTGTCAGGACGGGCGGCCGGATCCTGCTGACCCTGGTTGTCGTACTGCTCGTGGTTCGGGGAGTCGTGTTTGTCTGGCAGTTGAACCAGTATCGTCAGGTGCGGGAGAGGGTCCGTGCGTCAGAACGCCAGGCAGCCCTTGTTCTCGAGGATGAAAAGCGACGGGTGGAGGAGGCGGCAGTCGGTATGGCCGCGGAACTCGATGCGATCGGTGCGGCGCGGGATCCTTACGGCCTGGAAGTGCTTTACGAGATGGAGCGGTTGGCGGACCGGCACCGGTTGGATCACCGGTACGCGGGACTCATGCTGACCGACAGAACGGGGCGTGCCGTCCAGACGCTCGGGCTGGCTCGCGGTTGGACGGGTGTCGACCACATGGGTATCGAGTCCGCCGGTCCGGTGGGTGCGGTTGGTTTGGGGGAGGTGCCGGTCTTTGTCGGGCGGGCTCCCTTTGGCGACGGGCACCTGTTCTTCTTTTCCAGCTTGATTGACAAGCTTTCACAGTCCGTTGCCAATGCGACCGGCATGTCAGCCTACCTGCGATACAACGACAAAACGGTGGCCTGGGGGGGAGCCTCCCCGCCGCCGGCGGAACGTACCTGGCCCTGGCTCGGTATCGTGGAACCCGCCAGCGTCGTTGACATCGATGGGACTGGCGGGATTACACTGCGCCTGGTAGCGGAGGATTATTCCAACGCCCTGCTCGGATGGCCGGATCTGTTTCTGGTCCTTCTGCTGCCGCTCGTTTTCTATGGCTGGACCACACGGAAAGCGGCATCTCACCGGACTCCCGTACGCTGGTGGTGGCTGGCGGGATTCGGCGCGGCCTACGCGGCCGGGTGGTGGCTACTGAGCTCGGGGCAACCTCTGCATCGACCGGTATCAATCGCCGGATACAGCCTGGAAATCCTGCTCCACCTCGTCGGGCTTCTCGGGGGGGCGGTGGCGATTCGCGCCCTGGCCGGTGACCGCCGAAGCCGCCGGCTCAGTTTCGCGCTGGCGGGCTCTTATCTCATTGTGAGCATTCTCCCCCTGGCCGTCATGGTGTTCGTCGCTACGAGCCTGCTGCAGAGGGCGCAGCACCAGGTCGTGCAGAAAACACTGGCTCGTCTGGAAAAACGGGCGGACAACCTGACGATCGCGTACATGGCGAATAACAAAACGCTCACTCAAATGATCAAGAACTCGAAGGAATTGTTCGACCAGCCCCTCGAGACGGCGTGGTTCGATTTCGTCGAGCAGGATCAATATCTGTTCGTACTGGACCTTCCCTCGGCTTATATAACGCTTTCCGTTCACGACCGCGACGATCCCCGGCGGCGATTTACCGGATACTCGTGGCGGGCCCCCCGCGCGGACAAATTCTATACACCACGTCCCGAGTGGACGGGAGACGAACACCAGGCAGGTCTTTTCCTCGATGCAGGTCGTGCCGTCGTTCGCGCCCTGCGAACCATGCGGATCAGGCGTCTCGAAGCCCTGCTCGTGGGCAGCATTCCGCTGGACGCGACGATCATCGAGGAACTCGAGGATCGTCTCCGTATTCTGCCTTTTCTCCCCCGCGTCCGTCTGCAGCCTGCCTGGCTGGAAGCGAGCCCGGGCGCCGGCCGGTCGGGCGGCTGGCGGTTGCCGCTCGAAACGAGGCTCGTGCTGTCCGGCCGCGACTGGCAAACGGGCGTTCCCCGGTACGTGGTGTACCGGGCGAGCGCGTATCTTCCAGGCGGCCGGGAGTCGTGGACGGTGATTTCGACTCTGATCTTTCTCGCGCTGCTGCCGCTGGTGCTGTCGTTCTGGGGCGCCTACTACACCTTCAGAAGGACAGTTCGGCCGATGGAGCGGTTGCTCACCGGTATCAAGCGGGTGGAAACGGGGGACCTCGAGTATCGGCTCGCCGATACCGGTGCTACGGAAATCGCCGTGACGGCGAGGGCCTTCGACCGGATGGCGCACAGCCTGCAGGAAAAGGTGCAGGAACTCGCCGAAAAGAAAAAGGTCGAGGAGATCAGCGAACTCAAGAGCCACTTCATCTCCATGGTGAGCCACGACCTCAAGACGCCGCTCTCGTCGATCAAGGGCGCCACCGAGAATCTCCTCGCCGAACTCGCGGGGCCGGTGACCGACCGCCAGCGCCAGTATCTCGGAATGATCCTCTCGAGCAGCGATAACCTGCAGCGGATGATCACCGACCTGCTCGACCTGTCCCGCATCGAAAGCGGACACGTCGCCCTCGAGTTCGAGACCCTCAACGTCGGGCGTGAAGCCGAAAACGTCCTGCGGTCGTTGCAGCCGCTCCTCGACAAACAGAAAGTGACGACGGACCTCGTCGTCGACACGTCCGATTCCGTCGTGCGGGCCGACCGGAACCGGCTCTGGCAGATTCTCAACAACGTGGTAGCGAATGCCATCCGTTATTCGCCGGCTGGCGGAAGCGTCACCGTAACCATCGACGACGGCCCGGACATGCCGGGCGAGCCGGACGGCTTTGTCCGGGTCACGGTAGTCGATCAGGGCCCGGGTGTTCCGGAGGATGAACGCGGCCGGATGTTCGAGCCGTTTTACGCCAGGCCGGCGGGCCCCGACGGCAAGCACGGAGCGGGTCTGGGGCTGGCCATCGTCAAGCAACTCGTCGAGCTCCACGGCGGGGAAGTCGATCTCGACAATGCCGCCACCGGGGGCGCGCGCCTCTGCTTCACGCTGCGCCGCTTCCGGGAAGGAGCCCCGGCTGCGCAGTAATTGCGCGCTTTTGGCGTCGTCTGAATTCGTCGAATGTGCTAAAATGTTGTTTTACAGCCAATAACCCGGGCACCCCCGAACGGGGCCGTGGGCGCTATTTATGCTGTCCAGATGCACCGCCATTGGCCGTCCCGACTTCGGAGAGACCCCCGTCATGTTGCCAGACCTCCACTCAGGAACCGAATCCCAGATCCTCGTCGTCGACGACGACGACAACCTGCGTCTGATTCTCCAGGACCGGTTGAGCAACATGGGGCATGCCGTCAACGAGGCGTCGAGTGTGGCCGAAGCGCTCGAGCAACTCGGCCGCGAAAGTTACCAGCTCGTCCTCCTTGACGTCTACCTCCCGGACCAGCGGAGTCTCGAGGGTCTTGTCCTTATCCGGGAGCGCTACGGCGACCTCCCCGTCGTTGTCATGACCGCCCACGGGTCGATCGACCTCGCCGTGAATGCGATGCGGCAGGGTGCTTACGACTTCGTCACCAAGCCGATCGACTTCGAACGTCTCGCGTCGGTGGTCGAGCGCGCCCTGGAGAGCAACCGGCTGCGGGCCGAGGTGAGCTACCTCAGGCGCGCCGCCGACGAACCATTCAGCGAGATTGTCGGCGAACAGTCGGGCCTCCGCGAAACGATGATCCTCGTTCGTGACGTCGCCTTCTCCGATACGACGGTGCTGCTCCGGGGCGAGACGGGCACGGGCAAGGAGGTCATCGCCCGCGCCATCCACCGCCTGTCTGCGCGCCGCGACCGGCCCTTCGTGGTCGCCAACTGCGCGGCGATCCCCCGCGACCTCATGGAGAGCGAGATGTTCGGGCATGCCCGAGGCGCCTTTACCGGCGCCATCGACGACCACGCCGGGTTTTTTGAAACGGCAGGCCGCGGCACCCTGCTCCTCGACGAGATCGGCGACCTCAACCAGGACCTCCAGGCCAAGATCCTGCGGGTGCTCGAGGACGGATCGTTCCGCAAGGTGGGCTCGTCGACTGTTCTCCACAACCGCGCCCGCATCATAGCCTCCACGCACCAGCCGCTCGAGAAACACATGGAAAACGGGCGGTTCCGCGAGGACCTCTTCTACCGGCTGGACGTTTTCCCGATAGAGCTGCCGCCGCTGCGCGAACGCAGGGACGACATCCCCGTCCTCGCCGCCCACTTCATTCGCATCACTTCGCGGGGCCGCCGGGCGGAAGAACCGGTCCTCAGTTCCGGCGCGATCGATGCGCTGATGGAACACCCGTGGCGGGGAAATCTCCGCGAGCTTCGCAACTGTATGGAGCGCCTCGCCCTCACCGTGCCGGGGCCGCGGATCAAGGAGGCGGACGTGGCGGTTTTGCTCCACAAGCGGCCCACGCGCGACGATGACCTGTTCGACCACCCGTTGAAAGACCTCGAAGAGCAGGCGATCCTGGCCGCGTTGAAACGTTACGGGGGCAACCGGACCCGGGCGGCCGAGGCGTTGGGGATCGGCCGCCGGACCCTCCAGAACAAGCTCAAACTCTACGGAATCGCCGAAGATAATTTGCCGGACGCCGATTAAATGGGGGACCTGATACGTCGAAACCGCGCAGAAACTGCGCGCATACGCGCCGATGCTGCGCAGTAAAACAGGGAGAATATTATATTCCTGAGAATGCATATTGTTGATAACATGGCAGATACGGCCGCCGGATGACGTTCCGCGAGCTGGTACGGGGCTTGCGATAGATGTATGTGTTAGCTGGGAGATAATTATCCTACAGGTGCCGGTGGGGGTGCGACATGTTTGTCATCGGGAAGGGCGGCCGGACGATTGTCAGCTGAGTGCATCGCCGGTCTGGGCATCAGCCGCAAACCCCCAACGTCCGTCAGCAGACCCCGCAAACTCGATGCGAGATTGCGGGGTCGCGTCGTTGTATCCCCGCCGCCTATTTGAGCACCTCGCTTCCCCCTCTGGAATCCCGCCTCCATCAGCCGCCTGATTTAGCTCTGGTCCTCGCCGCCCAAACCGTGTAAATTCAATGTTGATATGCCGTTCGACCGACTAAAGACTTTTCTCGATCACCTCGAGGCGCGCGGCGATCTCAAGCGCATCCGCGTCGAGGTCGACCCCGACCTTGAAATAACAGAGATCGTCTCGCGCGTCGTGCGCGAGCGCGGGCCGGCGCTGTTGTTCGAGCGCGTCAAGGGCTCGCGCTTCCCGCTGGCGATCAATTTCCTCGGGAGTTACGGCCGTGTCGAGCAGGTTCTGGGGATGCACCCCGAGGCGCTCGGCGAGCGTCTCCTGAAATTTGCCGAAGAGATGATGCCGCCCCGCCCGTCGTCGCTGTGGAACGCGCGTGACCTCGCGCCGCGGCTCCTGTCTTATCGGCCGCGCCGGGTTCGCAACGCTCCCTGCCAGACGGTGGTGCGGCCCGACCCCGACCTCGGTGAACTGCCAGTGATCAAGTGCTGGCCCGGCGACGGCGGACGGTTCATCACCTTCCCCCTCGTAATGACAAAGAGCCCGCTGACGCACAAGTCGAACGTCGGCATCTACCGCATGCACGTGTTCGACGGCAACACGACGGGCATGCACTGGCAGATTCACAAGGGCGGCGGATTCCATTACAACGAAGCGGAACAACTCGGCCGCGCGCTCCCGCTCGTCACCGTGCTCGGCGCCGACCCGGCGCTGATGCTCGCCGGCATGTTTCCGCTGCCCGAAGGGCTCGAAGAGATCGCCTTCGCCGGAATACTCCGCGGACGGCGCACACGGCTGACGCGCGCTCTCACGTGCGACCTGGAGATTCCCGCCGAGGCCGAGATCATCCTCGAGGGCGAAGTGCCGCCGTTTCAGCGGCAGCTGGAAGGTCCGTTCGGCGATCATTTTGGTCACTACTCCGGTGCGGCGGATTTCCCGTGCTTCGAAGTCAAGACGATCACACACCGCGACGACGCGATCTACCCGGCGGCGATCGTCGGCAAGCCGCCCCAGGAAGACCGGTTCATGGGCGACGCCACGCAGATGGTGATGGGACCGCTGATCAAACTGATTCGCCCCGAGGTGTCGTCGGTGTGGGCGTACTACGAAGCGGGTTTTCACAACTTGCTTGTGGCGTCGGTTTCACCCCGCTATACTAAGGAGGCAATCCGGTCGGCGATGGGGTTGTTGGGAGAGGGGCAGCTGAGCCTGACCAAATGTCTCTTTCTGGTCGAATCCGGTGTCGACGTCAAGAGCTTCCCCGACGTGCTTCGCGCGATCAGAACCAATTTCAACCCGCGCGAGAATTTTCTCCTGGTGTCGAAGGCGCCGTTGGACACGCTCGACTTCACCAGCTTCGAGATGCACCTGGGCAGCCGCATGATCATCGACGCGACGGGAAGCCGCGCCCAGTACTCGGGCGGAACCGCCAACGTACCCGGCGCCCGGGCGGCGGCGATCGCGCCGCCGGACAACCCGGTCCAGGCCGACCCCGCGGACCTCGCGCCGCACGTGCGCCGTTGGCGCTTGTGGGAGGACACGCTCCTCGCCGTGCAGCTCGACCTGGTCGCGCCCGAAGCGACGCGCGAATCTCTGCGGAGGCTCGTTACGGCGCCGGCGTTGTCGGGCGTGAAGATTATCGTTGCGGTCAGCGCCGACGTTGACGTCGACGACGACGTTGAACTCTTGTGGGGGATGTTCACCCGCTTCGACCCGGCGCGCGACGTACAGTTCACGAGTGTATCGATGGCGGGAATCGTGCCCGTGTACGAGGGCGTACTCGGCATAGACGCGACCTGGAAGCCGGGTTATCCCGATCCGCTGGAAATGAGCGATGACATCGTCAAGAAGGTAGACGGCAGATGGCAGGAATACTGGAAGTAGAAGGCATCGCGTTCCGTGACCACGGCCTGGTCCCGGTCTGGGAAAAGGTCCTCGAGGGGCGCCGCATCGACCCCGAAGACGGAGTGGCGTTATTCGAGTCGGACGACTTCGTCTCGGTCGGGCGCATGGCGGATCACGCGGCGCGCCGCCTCCACGGCGACAAGGTCTACTTCGTCATCAACACCCACATCAATCCCACCAACATCTGCGTTCTCAACTGCGCGTTCTGCGACTACAAGAACACGCCCGACGACGAGGGCGCGTGGGAAATGACGATGGAAGAGATACTCGGCCACATCACGCCCGAGATGACCGAGGCGCACATCGTCGGCGGCCACCACCCCGACTGGCCGTTCGAACACTACGAAGAGATCATCACGACGGTACGCCGGGAGCACCCCGACATCCAGATCAAGGCGTTTACCGCCTCCGAGATCGACTACTTCACGAAACGCTGGAAGCTCTCGCTCGAAACGGTGCTCGACCGCCTCATCGCGGCGGGCCTCAACTCGATGCCCGGCGGGGGCGCCGAAATATTTTCGAAGCGTGTGGCGAAAGAGCTCCGGTACGCGGGCAAGGCCGATGCCGGCCGCTGGCTCGAGATCCACGCGGCCGCGCACCGCAAGGGCGTACCGTCCAACGCGACCATGCTCTACGGCCATATCGAAACCTACGCCGAACGTATCGAGCACCTGCGGCTCTTGCGCGGGCAGCAGGACGAGACGGAAGGGTTTCTCGCGTTCATTCCGCTCGAGTACCAGGTGGGTGACACCAGGGTCGTCCCGCGGCACGCTTCGGCGATCGAGGACCTCAAGACGATCGCCGTGTCGCGGCTCATGCTGGACAACTTTTCCCACGTCAAGGCGTACTGGATCATGATCCAGGAGGAGACCGCCTCCATCGCGCTCAACTTCGGCGCCAACGACGTCGACGGCACCATCGACAGGGAGCGAATCGCGCACGCGGCAAAGGCGGCGAGCCCGGTCGGCGTGACCCGCGAGCGGCTGGTCAGCCTGATACACGACGCCGGTAAAACGGCTGTCGAACGCGACGCACTTTATAATGAGCTCAAAACCTACCCGAGAGAATCGGCGGCCACCGGTGAAGGAGTGAAGACGTGAAGCTGAAAATAGGCAAGATACCGTACCTCAACAGCGTGTTGTTCTACTACGGGCTGGAATCGAACCCGGAGACGCTGGCCAATCTCGAGTTTGCTCCGATGGTGCCGCGCCGGTTGACGGCCGCCGCGCTCGACGAACAGCTCGACGCCGGCCCCGTGCCGGTGGTGACGACATTCGAGATCGCGGATTCGTACGAGCAACTGGGGGACTTCTGTATCGCCACCACCGACAAGGCCCGTTCGATCCTGTTTTATTCCCGAAAGCCCATCGACGAGCTCGACGGCGCCCGGATCGGGATCACGAACGAGACGTCGACGTCGGTGCGGCTGTTGAAGGTCCTCTTCGCCCAGCTCTATCGCGTAACACCGGCCGAGTACGTGTCGGTCGACGATCCGAACGACGCGTTCCTCCTCATCGGTGACGAAGCGCTCCGCCACCGTGGCGGGGTCGAAGGCTATCCGCACGTGGCCGACCTCGGCGAGGTGTGGAACGACGCCACCGGACTGCCGTTCGTCTTTGCCGTGTGGGTGGTGCGGCGCGCGCTTCCCGAAGAACAGAAGGAGTACATAAAAGCGGTGCTGAACAACTCGCTCAATGAGGGGTGGAAGCACTTCGAGGCCGCCGTCGCCGGCAAAATGGAAGAGCTCGACATGACGCGGGCCGAAACGCGGGAATATCTCGATGGATTTCACTTCCGCATGGGGGCGGCCGAGCACGACGCGGTGGCGAAATTCGCCGAACTCGACGAGATGACGCGCAACCTGGAAATACGCGACGCGGCGGAGGCGGCGGAATGATCGCGACGATACGGCAGAAGGTGTCGGCCGGCGACCGGCTCACCCGCGAGGAGGGGTTCTACCTGCTCCGCGAGGCGCCGCTCCTCGACATGGCGCCGCTGGCGATGGAAGCGAGATACCGGCACAACCCGGAATCGCGCGTCACCTTCGTCATTGACACCAATCTCAATTACACCAATATCTGCGACGTGTATTGTAATTTTTGCGCGTTCTACCGGCGGCCGGGCCAGGAGGGCGAGTACACCTATACAATAGAGGAGATGATGGAGCAGTTCGCGCGCGCCGGCGAACGCGGCGTGACGACGGTGCTGCTCCAGGGGGGGCTCAACGACGCCCTTCCCTTCGAGTACTACACCGACCTCGTGCGCGAGACGATCGAGCGATTTCCCCACATCCATCCCCACTTCTACTCGGCGCCTGAGATCATGAAAATGAAGGAGATCACCGGGTGGGAGCTGCCCGAGGTGCTCACCCGCCTCCGCGAAGCGGGGCTGCGGTCGATCCCCGGTGGCGGGGCCGAAATCCTCACCGACGGTGTGAAGCACCAGATCAGCCGCCTTTCGCCCAAGGGAAAGACGTCCGACTGGGTCGACGTCCACCGCGAGGCGCACCGCGCGGGGATGCGTTCGACGGCGACCATGATGTACGGCCACGTCGAAACCGACGAGGACATCGTCGAGCACTTCGACGTGATCCGCCGGCTCCAGGACGAGACGGGCGGGTTTACCGCGTTCATTCCCTGGAGCTACAAGCGCGAACAGACGGCACTCGGCCGCAAGGTCAAGGTCGAGTCGGGGCCGAACCGCTACCTCCGGATCATCGCGCTGGCGCGTCTCTACCTCGACAACGTGCAGCACATCCAGGCGTCGTGGTTTTCCGAGGGAAAGAAAACCGGCGTGGTGGCGCTCAACTTCGGTGGTGACGATTTCGGCGGCACGATATTCGACGAGACGGTGATGCAGCTCGCCGGTCACTACAACCGTACGACGGTCGAAGAAATTATTGCCCTGATTCGCGACGCGGGATTTATCCCCGCGCAGCGAACGACGCTCTACGATATCCTCCGCGAATTTCCGGACGGCACCGCGGAGGAGGCGGCGCAGGCCGCCGTTGCCGGAAGATAAACGACAACTGGGGCAGCCGCTGCCGTCCGGGGGGGGATGGCACCCGATGACATCAAGACGATCCGCGTTCCGCCTGGCAATCGCCGCGCTGACTTCGGTCATTGTGACGGCGGCGGTCGCCGGCCCCACCGCCGCAAGCGCGCAGGTCTCATATCCAAAGCAGGAAGAAGAACCCGTCCAGAGACGGGACAGCCACCTCGGCGTCGGGATCGGCTACGCCGGCACCTCGAGCGTGGTCCACGAAGTCTTCGGCGAAGGTACCGACGCGGCCATCTACGTCAACCAGCGCCTGTGGAAGTTTCTCGGCGTGCGGGCGATGTTCGGCTCCGTGTATCTCGGTTCAGCCGAACCGGCTGCCGAGATCGACACCTACCTGACGGGGCTGGATTACTTCGGATCGAGCTTCAACAACATCACGATGAAGTTCACCTACATCGGCTTCGGCCCGTCGGTCCAGCTCCGCTTCTTCGAGAACCAGGGCATCCTCCTGTCGGGCTCCTACATCTGGTACAACGTGGGCCTCGATCTGGCCACCCTCCAGGCCCGGCGGTTCGAGGTCAAGAACAACCGCGGCGGTCTCTGTGCGAACGTGATGTACAACTACTGGATCGGCGCCTCGTGGGGGCTCAACGCCCAGGTCCAGTGGCACTGGATCGATACGACGTCCGACCCGTACGATCTGTACCACACATTTGTCCGTGGAGATTCAGATCCCCAGTTCGTCTCTTTCCTCGTCGGCGTCCAGCTCGGTTACAGGTAGCGGCGTTACCCGAGACGGTGGAAAACGGCCGGGGTTTGGCGTACACTGGGGCCACGAGACAAAACTGCGGGATTCGAACCACACCGGGAGGATTTCAATGCCCCTGAAATTCGGGACGAGTGGCGTGAGGGGGCTGGTCACCGACATGACCGACCGCGAATGCTACCTCTACACGCGCGCGTTCGCGCAGTACGTCAAATCAAAAGCCGAAATCAACGCCGTCGCCATCGCCGGCGATTTACGCAAGAGCACGCCGCGTATCGTGTCCGCGGTGGCCGTCGCGGTGCGCGACGAGGGCCTCGATGCCGACCTCCAGGGTTTCATCGCCACGCCGGCGGTAATGAACTACGCCATTCGCCGCGGTATGCCCAGCGTCATGGTGACCGGGAGCCACATCCCCGACGACCGCAACGGGATCAAGTTCAACATGCCGTGGGGCGAAGTCCTGAAGCCAGACGAAGCCGAGATCTCCCGGCTCCACGCCGCCCTGGCTGCCGGCGACACCGCGGCGGAGAAATTCGACGGCGAGGGCGCGTTCCTCCGGGGCGCCGCCGGCGACTCCGACGACGCGTCCGGCGACGCGGATAACACGGCGAAGGACGAATACACCGCCCGCTTCACCGAAGTGTACGCGGCCGACTCGCTGGCCGGCACGAAGGTCGTGTTCTACCAGCACTCGTCGGTCTCGCGCGACGTGCTTCCCGAAATCCTCGAAGCGCTCGGCGCCGAAGTGGTCCGTGTGGGGTACTCCGATTCATTCGTCCCCGTCGACACCGAGGCGGTGCGGGAGCCGGAACGGCTCGCCGCCTGGGTCGCCGAGCACGGGGCCGACGCACTCGTCTCCACCGATGGCGACGCCGACCGTCCCCTCGTCGTCGACGACCAGGGCAAGGTCCTTCGCGGCGACGTCCTGGGCATTCTCGTGGCGGCGTTTTTCGGCGCCGACACCGTCGCGACCCCCGTCAGCTGCAACACGGCTCTCGAAAAGAGCGGGCTCTTCACCGGTGTGATGCGCACGCGGATCGGCTCGCCCTACGTCGTCGAGGCGATGAACGACGCTGTCGCCGCCGGCGGCAGTGTCGTCGTCGGTTACGAGGCCAACGGCGGGTTTCTCACGGCGACCGACATCACCGTCGCCGGGACGGGTGGGGTACTGCCGGCGCTTCCCACACGCGACGCTGCGCTGCCCATCATCGCCGTCCTCCTGGCGGCGCGGCGCAAGGGCGTGGCTCTGTCCGCCCTCGTCGGCGACCTGCCGCCTCGCTATACGGCGAGCGGTTTGTTGCGCGAGTTTCCCAACGACCGGGGCAAGGCGCTGGTGGCGAAGTTCGAAGAGGAGGGCGCGCCGTTCGCCGCCGAAGTGTTCTCAGGCGTGTTCGGCGACGTCGAGTCGCTCGACTTTACCGACGGCGCGCGCGTCACGTTCACCTCGGCGGACATCGTCCACGTCCGTCCCTCGGGGAACGCACCCGAGTTTCGCGTCTACACCGAATCGTCGAGTGAAGAACGCGCGGTGTCCAGCAACGAGACGGCCATCGGTATCGTCGCGACGCTCAAGCAGGGATGAGGAAGGCAGGGCGCGATGAAGCAGATCTGTCAGCTCGATAACGTGATCCAGGAATACGCTTGGGGTTCGCGCACGATGATCGCCGACCTGCTCGGCCTCCCGTCGCCGTCGGAAGCGCCGCAGGCCGAGCTGTGGATGGGCGCCCATCCACAGGCGACGTCCGGCGTCGTCACGCGTGGCGAACGCCGGTCGCTCGCCGCCGAGGTCGACGCGTCGCCGGCGGACACGCTCGGCACGCGCGTCTCGAAGCAGTTCGGCGGACGGCTCCCGTTTCTCTTCAAGGTGCTCGCCGCCGCCGAACCTCTGTCGATCCAGGCGCACCCGACGCTGGCGCAGGCGCGCGAGGGCTTCGCGCGCGAGAACGAGGCGGGCATCCCCGTAGATGCCCCTCACCGCAACTACCGCGACGACAATCACAAGCCCGAAATCATCTGTGCGCTCACCCCGTTCTGGGCGCTCAACGGTTTTCGCTCACCCGACACCATCGCCGCCACGCTCGGCGAGATGGAAGTGGACGAGATCGGGTCCGAGACGGCGGCGCTCGCGATGGAGGCGAACGAAAACGGGATGAAGGCGTTTTTCAGTGCTTTGATGACGATGGGCGCGAGTCGACAGCGCCGCGCCGTGGAACAGGCGGTCGAGTTTGCCGCGCGGCGCGCGGGGCAGGCCGACGTGTGGGACTGGACGCTCCGGCTCAACGAAAAGTACCCGGGCGACATCGGCGTACTGAGCCCGTTCATCCTGAATCTCCTCCGTCTCGAGCCGGGCGAAGCCATGCTGCTGCATGCCGGGCAGCTCCACGCCTATCTCGACGGCCTCGGTATCGAGCTGATGGCCAACTCGGACAACGTGCTCCGCGGCGGGCTGACGCCGAAGCACGTCGACGTCGCCGAGTTGCTGCGCGTGCTTGACTTCGAGGAAACGCGGATCAAGATTCTGCGGCCCGGCGAGCGCGGGGCCTACCCGTCGGACGTGGGCGAGTTCAGCCTGTCGGTGATCGAGGCGGCGCCGGACAGGCCGTACGAAAGCGGATCCGAAGAGGGCCGCGGTATCGAGGTCATGATCTGCACCGATGGCGAGTGCACTGTGACCGGTGACGACGGTACGGCGATGAATGTGCGAAAAGGGGTCTCCGTCGTCGTTCCCGCCGCCGTGGCCAGCTACTCGATCGAAGGCGCCGCCACGCTCTACCGGGCCTCGGTGCCCCAGGGAGACCAGCTGTGAAAGCGATGCTGCTGAAGAAGCTTTCGCGCATCGACGAGAACGAGTCGCCCCTCGAACTCGCCGAAGTGCCCGAGCCCGTTCCCGGCCGGGGTGAAATCCTCATCGAGGTGTCGGCGTGCGGTGTGTGCCACACCGAGCTCGACGAGATCGAAGGCCGCACGCCGCCCCCCAGGCTCCCTGTCATTCCGGGCCACCAGGTGGTGGGACGTGTGGCCGGCGCCGGTTCCGGTACGAAGGCGATTGCCGAGGGAACGCGCGTGGGTGTGGCGTGGATCTACTCGGCGTGCGGGCGCTGCCGCCACTGCCTCGGTGGAAACGAGAACCTGTGCGCCGATTTTGTGGCGACGGGGCGCGACGCCGACGGCGGATACGCCCAGTACATGACCATCCCGGAAGCGTTCGCGCACCCGATTCCCGATGTGTTCGACGACGTCGAAGCGGCGCCGCTGTTGTGCGCCGGCGCGATCGGGTACCGTTCGCTGTCGCTGGCCAACCTCGGGGACGGGCAGACCCTCGGGCTCACCGGGTTCGGCGCCTCGGCGCACCTCGTGCTCAAGATGGTGCGCCACCGGATGCCCGGCGTGCGCGTCTTCGTCTTCGCGCGTGCCGAACGCGAGCGCGAGTTTGCCCGCGAGCTGGGGGCCGAGTGGGCGGGTGACACGGGCGAACGCGCGCCGGAATCCCTGTCGGCGATCATCGACACGACACCGGCGTGGCGCCCGGTCGTCGAGGCGCTGGCGGGGCTCGAGCCCGGCGGCCGCCTCGTGATCAACGCAATTCGCAAGGAAGACACCGACAAGGAAGTTCTGCAGGCGCTCGACTACCCGAAGCACCTGTGGATGGAGAAGGAAATCAAGAGCGTGGCCAACGTCGCCCGTAGCGACGTCGCCGGGTTTCTCGAGCTGGCCGCGGAGATACCGATCAAGCCCGAAGTGGAAGAGTTTCCGCTGGAAAATGCCAATCGGGCGCTGGTCGAACTGAAACATGGCAAGATCCGGGGCGCCAAGGTGCTGCGGATCGACTGACTGGAGGTGGTGACATATGACGGTCAAGCATATCAGGAACGTGCCCGCCGAGACCATCGACGCCGGCAGGGGTGCGTCGCGCCAGGTGCTGATCGGCCCCGACGAGGGGCCGAACTTCGCATTGCGCCGGTTCATCATGGAGCCCGGCGGCGGAATCCCCGCGCACACCAACACGGTGGAGCACGAACAGTACGTCCTGAGCGGGCGCGCGCGGATCGGTGTGGGCGCCGAAGAGTACGACGTCGAAGCGGGCAGCGTAGTCTTCATCCCCGCCGGGATGCCGCACTGGTACAAGGTGTCGGGCGAAGAACCCTTCGAGTTCCTCTGCGTCGTCCCCAACGGCGACGACAAGATCCAGATGCTGGAATAGAAGGACCCTGTATAATGACGGAAAAAGAATCGATCTGGGAAGACCCGGAACGCGTCGCGGAGTTCGCCACGCGCGAAGCCGACACACGCATGATGAAGCTGGTCAAGCGCTTCGATACCCCCGCCGACACGCGCGTCCTCGACCTGGGCTGCGCCGCCGGGCGCAACATGGTCGTGCTGGCCGAGCTGGGTTTCGACGCATACGCGGTGGACTCGTCGGCGGCGATGATCGATCGGACGCGGGCGCGCGTGGCACAAGCCATCGGCGAAGACGAGGCGACGCGCCGCGTGGTACAGGGCTGCATGGACGACCTCTTGCGATTCGACGATGCCTCGTTCGACATGGTCGTCGGCGTCGGTGTCTATCACAACGCGAGTGATCGCGACGAGTGGGAGCGGTCGCTGGCCGAGTCGTCGCGGATCCTGAAAGAAGGCGGGTTATTGCTCGTGGCCAACTTCAGCCCGCGGTGCGACCCCGACGGCCAGGGGATGCAGCCCGTCGAGGGGGAGCCCGGCGTCTACATCGGCTTCGGGCGCGAAAGGCTCTTTCTGCGGGAGCAGGACGACCTCGACGCCGACATGCGCCGGCACGGCCTCACTCCGGAAGTCGAGACGGTGACGGTGACGAGGGAAGTCGAAATGGGAGAGCGCGTCATCGTGAACGCGCTCTACCGGAAGACCGCCTCATAAACAGAGAGGGATCGTCATGAGGTATTTGATTGCGGTACTGACGGCGGTTGCGATGGTGGTCCAGCCCGGGGCGTTCGCCTCGGGCGACGGTGGTAGCCCGGAAGTCGAGTGGGTCAAGGAGCACGCGATCCCGTTCGATACGCAGGAAGCGGGGAACGGTTT
>CBDUWU010000012.1:0-28189 GCA_965371015.1 uncultured bacterium
GTCAACGTGGGGGGGGGGGGGGCGGGGGTGCATCCGCCGCCGCCGCCCCCGCTCGTATGTGCGGACGTCAACCAGGGCCAGAACCTGCATGGCGTAGCTAATCTGCAAGATTCAACATTGACCGTGTATCTTTATTCGACACGAAACGTTATTGTCGACACGCTGTACGTGGCCGATGTAATTGGCGCAACGCTGGACTCTCTGGATGCAAGCGGACCGACTCGGTTGGATTTCACAGTGGACTCCGACACGACGTCACAAGTCACCTTTACCGTCGCGGGCCGGTTTGACCTCAGCGATGGCCCATGCGACTTTACCCGCGCTTTCACCGCCACCATCGACGACGGCAACGTGGTTGTGGCGCAGCGAAGACTCGCCTTGCCGCCTGGTGGCAACCGCGATATCCGAATCGAACTGGTGGAACGAAATGGCCTGTGTATCCGCCTGAAAGCGGCCGGGGCAACCGATCGTACAGCAGTCTGGAGCGTTACTGCCGGCGCGTTCGAGCGGCGTGAGGACGCCGAGATTGAATGGCAGCTGCCGTCCGAGCCGGGGTTCTACCAGGTAGAACTGCTTGTCGACCGAGGCGAGCGTGGGTTCGGATTCGACGCACTTTCGTTCGAGGTGAGTTGACGAAGATCCGCGTTCCGACTCGCAGTCCACCGCAGCATAGTGTGGAGCTCATTATAGGTATCGTCGACCCCGACATGATTTTCCCCTCGCAAACGCGAGGGGAATTATCTTGTGTCAACGATTTGTCAGAGCTGTCCGGCCGTCAACACAAACGTCCTGGCGGTGGGGTTGCCGTCGAGGAGCGCGGTGAACGTGCCTTTACTGATCGAGCCGTTGATCGAACTCAGGTTCTTGAAAGTCGTTATCGCGATGTCGATCAGCAGCGCATCGGACCCCAGCTGGGTCCACGTGAAGCCCACTCCCTGTGGAGCGCTGGTCGGGTGCTGGTACCTGCCTGTACCGTCAGCGAAGAAGGCCCAGTCGCTGGTCCCGGCCCCTATATTCACGTGCCAATAGCTGGTGTGATTCGCCTGGCTCGACGCGTTGACGATGGCGTCGACCGGGGTGACTGTTGGTGCTGTGCTCTGGGTGTCGTCATCACCGCATCCGAGACACGTCAATCCGAGGATAATTATCGCCAATAGCGCTGGTCGAAACATCCTGGCCCCCTTTTGATATTGCAGATCGCCGGCCGGATCGCGCACTAACTGGCGTCTTTAATTGATCCTGCGATACTGGACACCGAACTGCAATTGGCGTGCCATTCAGGCCGGCATCGCGGGTTGGGGCAACGTTCATGTCGATATGAATAGCAGTAAATAAATACGTTACATCTCAGCGAGGGCGCGAGCGGGACGCCGGCAGACCGCCGCGGCAGCCGCCCGTTCCGCTCCCCACACCCGCCCGGGAGGGCGATGTGTTATAATGTATGGGACACGGCCGCCGGAGCTGGAGGACAGAACCCGGCGAGCCACGTATCAGGGGAGATACGCGTGAATCCTGGCGAGCCGATTCGTAGCATACTTCTATGTCTCGTGGCCGCGGCCCTGCTGTGTCTGGCGGTGGTGCCTCTGGCCCCTGTGTCTGCGTACGCCCAGTCTGTGGGGCTGGTCGGCTGGTCGGACATTCCTCTCTCGCAATACAGCACCGACGTGTGGGGATGGGTCGATCCGCTGACGCAGACGGAATACGCGCTCGTGGGCAACAACGCCACCGGCGTCCATTTCGTCGATGTCTCCGATCCCGAGCATCCGTTCATCGCCGTGACGATAGATACGGTTCCCAGGTTCGATATCAAAACCCGCGGCAGCTACATGTACACGGTCGACGGCAACTACGGCTTTACCGGCGTCGACGGTGCGATCACGGACATCTCCGACCCGTTCAACCCGATCGTCGTCGGGAGTTTTCCCGCCGGCCACAATGTCTTCATCGACGACCTGGGATACATGTACGTCACGTTTCCCGGGCTGCAGATCTTCGATCTGAACCCCGACCCCGCGTCCCCGGATTCTGTCTGGGCCGGTGGCGGCGAGGGTCACGACGTCACCGTCGAAGGCGACCGGATGTACGCGTTTCACGGCCACGACGGCACGTTTATCTACGACGTCACCGACCGCTCGAGCCCGGTCCTGCTAGGCGGGATCACCGACCCGTCGATCATTTTCCATCACAGCGGCTGGACGTCGGCGGACGGGAACTACCTGTTTATCAATGACGAGTTCGCCGTGACGCCGGCGCCCGATTTTACCGTCTGGGACATCAGCGACCCCTCTGCGCCTGTTCGCGTGGGGATGGTCGGCGATCCGACGGCGACGGTACACAACAGCTACCGGATCGGCGACTACCTGTACATGTCCTACTACACGGCGGGATTCAAGGTGTACGATATCTCCGACCCGGCTTTTCCGTTCCTCGCGGGCCAGTACGATACGTCGCCGCTCACGGGCGAGTATGACTTTCGAGGCGCCTGGGGTTGCTACCCGTTCTCCCCGTCTCAGTACATCTACATTAATGACCGTACCGGTGGATTTTTTATTTTCTCGTTCGATTCGATGCTGGTGGCGGTGTCCCCGGGCGCTCCCGCGCCGTTCGAACTGCACGGGAACTACCCGAATCCGTTCAACCCCACCACGACGATCCGCTACGAATTATCCTTGAGATCGCGGGTAACACTCGACGTCGTCGACGTGACCGGCCGTACGATTCGTACGCTGGTCGATGACTGGCAGCCGGCCGGGCCCCACTCTGTCGTCTGGGACGGTATGGGCGGCCGCGGAGAGCGTGTATCGTCGGGAGTTTATTTCTGTCGGCTCCGCATGCCCGGGTTCACCCGTTCGTTCAAGATGACACTTGTCGAATAGCCGCCGGCGCAGCATTGCAGTGTGAGCCTCCTGCCCGTGTTCGGGGCAGGTTTCCTCCGCCCACCTCCCATCGTATCACTCATAATGACAGCATGTTATCGGAAATCGTCTGGTGGCGGCCCGGTGCTGGTCCGTATCTTGCGCACCCTGACCCCGTGTGCTGGAACTTCGCGCCCGGCGGCGTGCCGGGCAGGCAATCAAGGGAGAGGATCCTCATGGCCGGCAGTATAAATCGTAGAAAGAAATTCCTGATCGACGGCTCGCAACGCCAGCTTCTCGGCGTCTATTTCGTTCACTTCATGATCGTTCTCGTCGTCTTTTTCGCCGCGATGGTGTTCATATTCAACCAGCAGGTCATCAACAGCGAGGGCTTGACCGTCGATCAAAAGCAGGAATTTGCCAGCCTGATGTCGTCATTCGTGAACAAGATGTGGCCGGCGATGTGGGTTCTGTTTCTCTTCATGGTTCTCCACGCGATCTACGTTTCTCACAAGATTGCAGGCCCGCTTTACAACATTCGAACGGTAATGTCATACGTGGGTACGGGCAACCTGACGGCGAGGGTCAAACTCCGCAAGGGGGATTTCCTCAACCAGGATGCCGACACGGTCAACGACACGATCGGCGAGCTCGACCGGCGTTTGAGCGATATGCTCGAGAATTGCTCGGCGGCAACAAAAGCACTCGACGGCCTCGACGAGGCGATCGAGGGCGGCTTACGCAGCGAAGCACGTCGGTGCTCGGACGAATTGCGAACCGCACTGGACAGCTTCGATCAAACGCTTGGAGATTTCCAGTTGAGCGGACCCAGGCCGGTACCTCCACAGTACTGCAAAGTCCCCGTCAAGAAAGCGCCGGCGCCGGTGGCCTGATCCACCGCGCCGTTTTGTGGTATATTGACACTTGCGATTTCCAGGTCTTCGGCCTGGCTCCCACTATATTTATTGCTCGAACTTCCCCTGTCCGCGCCGGCGGCGAGCCGGATTGTAAAGGAGTTGGATCATGAACAAACTGGCACAACCCGACCATCCCATCCTCGATGTGATTGCCGAACGGTGGAGTCCCTATGGTTACGGAGACAGACCCGTCGAAAAGGAGGACCTGGCGTCCCTGTTCGAGGCGGCGCGCTGGGCCGCCTCATCGTTCAACGAACAACCCTGGCGTTACATCGTCGCCACCAGGGACGATCCCGGCGAGTTCAAACGTCTGCTCTCCTGCCTCGTCGAACCGAACCAGGCATGGGCGCAGTCGGCGCCCGTGCTGGCACTGGGAATCACCAGCCTGGCGTTTTCAAGGAACGACAAGCCCAACGGCGCGGCCGTCCACGACCTGGGCCAGGCTTCGGCCATGCTGTCGATCGAAGCCACGGCGCGCGGCCTCTCCGTTCACCAGATGAGTGGAATTCTGCCCGACCGGGCGCGCGAGTTGTACGGTGTGCCGGAAGGTTACCAAGTGGTCACGGCGCTCGCCATCGGTTACGCGGCGCACCCGGACACGCAGACCGACGACTTCCGCGAAGCCGACACCACGCCTCGCGTGCGCCGGCCGCTCGCCGAGTTCGTCTTTGCCGGCAGTTGGGGTGAGAGCGCCGACATCGCGCGGAAAGAAGACTGACATCCCGGGGTTGCTACTCGGGAACCCGCCAGACCGTATCGATCACGGTCCCGTCGACCCACTTGATGACGGCGACGGGATCGTCGGACTTTGCAAAAACCTCCGGTTTGCCTCCCACAATCTTTTCGACCTCGTCCTTGAGCTCTTCGATCGTCCGGATCGGCAGCCCGGAGCCCTCGACCGCGCTCAAAAGGTCCTTGCGCCTGGGATTGATGGCGATTCCCCGTTCGCAGGCGACGACGTCGATCAACTCGCCCGGTCCGGTAACCGTCGTAACCTCGTCGACGATGACGGGGATGCGGTCCCGGAACGACGGCAGGGCCAGGATCGTGCAACCCGACGCCAGGCAGTTCTGCCACCCGCCGATGCCGTGGAGCAGCATCCCGTCAGAGTGGGTGTTGACGTTGGCGTTGAAGTTGACGTCCACCTCGGTAGCGCCGAGCACGACGGCGTCCACCAGACTGGCGAAGTTGCCTTTGCCGTTGTAGTTGTAAGATGTGAAAGGGCTCGTCGCGATGTGCCGGGGGTTCGAACCGATCGATTCGACGCCGGCCAGGTCGAACGTCTGGCCGTCGAGGATATAGTCGGTCAGGCCCTCGTTGAGCATCTCGACGAGATACTGGGTCGACCCGCCGCGCACGAACCTGGCCTTGACGCCCGCTTCCTTCATCATATCCATCAGGTGGTTGGCAAATGCCAGCGCGATGCCCCCCGCGCCGGCCTGGAACGAGAACCCGTCGCGCATGATCCCCGTGTCGCGGAGAAAACACGCCACGTGCTCGGCGATCAGTTGCCGCTCCGGGCTCTTGGTGATCTGGGTCGTTCCCGAAACGATCTTCGTCGGGTCGCCGATCGAATCGACCTCGACGACGAAGTCGACGTTGTTGCCCTGGATCTGCCAGGGAATGCAGGGGAAGGGAATCGTGTTGTCGGTGACCACGATGACGCGGTCGGCGTAGATCGAGTCGGCGAGCGCGAAGCCCAGTGACCCGCAAGCCGACGGTCCGTGCGACCCGTCGGCGTTACCGAACGAATCGGCCGTCGGGGCGGCGATGACGGCAATGTCGATCTTGACTTCGCCATCCTGGATGGCCTGCCACCGTCCCCCGTGGGAGCGGAGGACGCCCAGCCCGCGCATCTTTCCGTAAGAACAATAGGCGCCGAGAGGGCCGTTCATGCTGCCCTCGATATGATGAACCACGCCCTGGTCCATCAGGTCGATTACGGGTTCCTGGCAGGGAAACGACGCACTGGGGAACCACATCAGGTCCTTCGCGCCCAGCTCCCCCGCCGCCTGCAGCGTCGCCAGGGCGACCCTGTCGCCGTTCCGCAGGTGGTGGTGGCTCGAAATGGTCATTCCGCTCTCCAGTCCGCACATCTCGAGCGCTGTCTTGAGGTCCCCGACCCGTTTATCTCCGCTGGCCGGGTAGTCCCGGCACGACCTCACGGGGGGGCCGTACTTGCGCCCCGTGGGCTGGAATTTGCCCACGCCTTGAAAGGGTACCTGCTCGTGGCCGTTTACCATCAGCGGGATCTTGCGGCCGATCGCGTTAACGGCGAATTCATGTTTCTGGCTCATCGATTTGCCTCCAATTTGATGTCGCGGTTATTATCTGCCGTTATTCTGCCGGAGAGTCGGGTACCAGGCCGCTGCGCCGGGCCAGATCGACGAGGCGCTGGGCGCGCAATACGACCGGTGGATCGACCATCTTCGATCCGAGGCTGATGACGCCGAGACCTCTGGCCGTGGCGTCGTCGAATGCGGCCACGATGGCGAGCGCCTTCTCGATTTCAGCCGCCGACGGCGCGAACGCGTCGTGGATGGGCCGGATCTGGCGGGGATGGACGCAACCCATGCCCTCGAAACCCATCGCGCGGGCGCGCATACCCCAGGCGCGCAGCCCGTCGATGTCTCCGACATTCCCGTAGACCGAGTCGATCGACTGGACGCCGGCCGCCCTGGCCGCGTTGACGAGGCGCTGGCGGGCAAAGAGGGACTCGGACCCCTCTTTGGTCTTTCGGACCCCGAGGTCGGCGGTGAAGTCCTCCAGCCCGATGGTAAGTGCAGCCACGCTGTCGTCGGCGGTAGCAATGGCGAAAGCGTTTTCGATGCCGAGAGCCGATTCCAGTATCGGCATCAGCCAGATGTCCGGGACACCGCCTTCGCGCTCCTGGATCTTGCGGATAGAGCGGGCGACTTCGGTCACTTCCTCGGCCCGTTCCACTTTGGGAATGAGGATCAGGTCGGGGTATTCGGGGACGATCTCTTCGAGGTCCTCGAACCCCAGGGGCAGCTGGTTGATCCGCACCATACGCTCGGCCCCCATGAAGTCGACGCACCGCAGCGCGTTGCGCACCAGCAGCCTCGCCGCGTCCTTCGCGTCGGGATGGACCGAGTCCTCGAGGTCGAGGATCACCGCGTCGGGGTGGTGGATGCCGGCGTTGACAGCGAATTTGGGCTCGTTGCCGGGAAGATAGAGGCGCGACCGGCGCAGCTTGTCCTTCGCCGTCGGTTGTTCCGGCCGCGGAATCGTGCGCGCGGGCAGCGAGCGGCCCGCAAATCCGGCGCGGCGCAGGGCGGTTTCGACGCGGGCGGCGATCACGTAAGGAAGTGCCCCCGCGTCGTTGATTTCCACCGAGGCGTGTTCCGCCCCGAGGTCCGTTGCGACCGCGGCGGCGGTTTCGCGGATCGAATTTCCGTAAAAAGCAGCTACCTTGGAGCGGGTGGAAACCTCGACTCCCCCGGAGTCCCTGACGGTGATAGTAACGGTCAGGTCGGATCTGACGCCGTTACCCGACCGGCCGGCGGTAGCCGTGGCGCCCGGCTCGGGGGTGGTGGTGTGATTGTCCCTGGCGGACATGATTTCCTCCTTGAATGCGATGTCGGGATGAATCAAATTTGATAATCCGCAATCATAGCATAACACGGCTCACGTTCGCCACGGGAGACGCGGCATTCGAATGTTGAAAAGCGGGACGGTCATGTAGTACGATGGGCGCGACCAAGCACCTTCCCGCCGTCGCCTCGAAACTCTTCCCGTCACGAGGGCGCCCGTGTTCGACGTACGGGCCGCCGCTATACGCCTGCCCCCGGCAAACACCCGGAACCGTCTCCGGCGCCGGTGTTGTGAACAAGGAGTGAACAGACCAACATGCTGGAATCGTTATTATACCCGGATTCGATCGCCATTATCGGAGCCTCGGCCAACCCCGGCAAGGTCGGGTACGCCGTATTGTCCGGTCTGATAGAAGCCGGATACGAAGGGAAGATCGTGCCCGTCAACCGCAAGGCGGATGAACTGCTCGGGCTCGCGAACTACAAGAGTCTTGACGAATACGGAGACGACGTCGATCTGAGCATCATTGCCGTGCCCACTCCGGCGGTCAAGGATGCCGTCGCCGCGTCCCTTCGCAAGGGTGTCGGGGCGATTATCGTCATCACCGCCGGGTTCAAGGAAGTCGGTCCCGAGGGCGCGGAACTCGAAGCCGATATTGCCCGTATGTGCCGTCAGAAAGGCGTGCGCCTGATGGGGCCCAACGTGCTGGGGCTCCTCAACACCCACCACAAGATGAATGCGTCGTTCGCCAGCCAGATGCCGGAGCCGGGGGGTATCTCGATTATTTCCCAGTCGGGAGCTCTGTGCACGGCGATTCTCGACTGGGCAACGGGGCGGCATCTCGGATTGGGCAAGCTGATCAGTATCGGCAACAAGGCCGATCTCAACGAGACCGATTTTCTCCGGGTTCTGGCCCGCGACGAGGAAACAAAAGTCATCGCCGGTTATCTGGAGAGTATCGAAAACGGCGAGGAGTTCCTGACTGCCGCCGAGGAGACGTGTTCGACCAAGCCGGTGGTGATACTCAAGGTCGGGACGACCCAGGCCGGCGCGAAAGCCGCTTCCTCGCACACGGGCAGCCTCGCCGGGGGAGACATCGCCTACGGCGCCGCGTTCCGCCGTTCCGGGGTGATCCGGGCCGACAACTTCGAAGAACTGTTTGACTACGCCACCGCCCTTTATATGCAGCCGCTGCCCGGTGGCGAAAGGGTGGCAATCATCACCAACGCCGGCGGTCCCGGTATCATGGCGGCGGATGCGTGCGAAAAGATCGGGCTCCAGGTAAGCCGGCTGTCCGACAGCACCGTCGATGAGCTGCGCCGTTCGCTGCCTGCCGCGGCGAGTGCGCTCAATCCGATCGACGTGCTTGGAGACGCCGACCCCGACCGTTACGCCGCGGCCATTAATGCGGCGCAGGCGGATGATCACATCGACGCGATCATCGTTATTCTGACTCCGCAGGCGATGACCAAACCGCTGGAGACCGCCGAAGCGGTCGCCCGGTGCGCGTCGGAGGGGGCCAAACCCGTCCTGGCGGCGTTCATGGGGGGTGTCGACGTCACGCCGGGGAGGGAGTTTCTGACCCGGTGCAGTCTGCCCGACTATCCGTCCCCGGAACGCGCCGCAAAGACGCTGAAGGCGATGTGCGACTATGCCGCCTGGCGCCGGCGCCCGCCGCGCCGTGTGACCCGGTTCCCCGTGAACCGGCGACGCGTGGAGAGAATAATATCCCGGCACATGCGAGCCGGGCTCGCCAACATCAGCGAGGTCAGGGCCAAGGAAATCCTGGGAGCCTACGATTTCAATATCCCGGAGGGACGGCTGCTCACAGGAGTCGAACAGACGATCGAGTACGCCGAGCGGATCGGATTTCCCGTGGCGATGAAGATTGTATCGCCCGACATCATCCACAAGTCCGACGTCGGTGGTGTGAAGATCAACTTGTACAGCGCACAAGCGGTGCAGGATGCTTATGAACTTATGATGCTCCGGGTCAGCCGCGGTTATCCCGACGCCCGGCTCGACGGCGTCTATCTGGAAAAGATGTGTCCCCCGGGCCGGGAAATCATTCTGGGCATGACGCGCGACCCGCTGTTCGGACCGATGCTGATGTTCGGGCTGGGCGGGATATTCGTCGAGGTCATGAAGGACATCACTTTTTACCTGGCGCCGATCACCCATGACGAGGCGATGCAGATGCTGAAAGACACGCGCTCTTACGCGTTGCTGGAAGGGGCGCGGGGCCAGGCTCGCGTCGACCTCGACGCAATCGCGTCGGGACTGCAGAGGATCAGCCAGCTGGGCACCGATTTTCCGCAGGTACTGGAGCTGGATATCAACCCATTCATCGTCGGCCCCGTGGGTGTCGACCCGTTCGTCGCCGATGCGCGCATCACAATCAAACTTGAAAACAATAAAGATGCATGATCGAGCACCATTACCGAGGCTGAGGACTGGCAATCATGATGAACGATAACAAACTCCCCGTCACGGACGACAACTGGAAAGAGACTTATGGTGACACGGTATCGTCAGCCACCGCCGCGTTGAAAAAAGTACGAGCCGGGCAGCGTGTATTCATTGGCACGGGGTGCGCGATGCCACAGACGCTCGTCAACGCCCTGACCGCCCGGGCGACGCAACTGGCCGACGTCGAGATCGTCCACCTGTTGACGTTCGGCGAAGCGCCATACGCGCACAAAAAGCTCCAGGACAATTTTCGCGTGAACAGTTTTTTTATTGCCGACAACGTTCGCGACGTGATTCAGGAAGGCTACGGCGACTACACGCCTATTTTTCTGTCCGACATTCCGCGGCTGTTCAAGTCGGGACAGCTGCCGCTCGACGTCGCGTTGATACAGGTTTCTCCCCCCGACGAAAACGGCATGTGCAGTTTCGGAATTGCCGTCGATATCGTCAAGAGTGCGGCGGAGAATGCGTCGCTCGTGATCGCCGAGATCAACCCGCAGATGCCGCGGGTATTCGGTGACGCGTCCATCGATATTTATGACATCGATATTCTCGTGCCGGTCGATACGCCCCTTCTCGAGATCCAGCCGGCGCCGACGACCGAGACTACGATCCGTATCGGGGAACACGTCGCGTCGCTCGTCGAGGATGGATCGACCATGGAACTGGGGATCGGTAGCATACCGCACTCGATCCTCCAGTTCATGGAGAGCAAAAAGGATCTCGGGATCCACACCGAAATGCTCACCGACGACATCATCGACCTGATCGAATCCGGTACGATCAACGGGAGCCTCAAGAGCATCGACCGCGGCAAGGTCGTGGCGAGTTTCTGTATGGGAACAACAAAGTTATTCGAATACATCGACCAGAACGATTCCTTCGCCTTTCACCCGACCGAGTACGTCAACGACCCGTACATCATTGGGCAGCACCACAAGATGGTGGCGATCAACGTCGCCCTGGAAGTAGACCTCACCGGCCAGGTCTGCTCCGATTCGATCGGTACGAAGTTCTTTTCCGGTATCGGCGGGCAGGTCGATTTCAACCGTGGCGCCGCGCGTTCGCACGGTGGCCGGGCGATTATCGCGCTTCCCAGTACGGCCAAAGACGGGTCGATTTCGAGAATTGTGTCGCGCCTCAAACCGGGCGCCGGTGTGGTGACGTCGCGCGGTGACGTGCACTACGTCGTCACCGAGCACGGCGTGGCCTACCTGCACGGCAAGAGCGTGCAGGAACGGGCGCTGGCGTTGATCAGTATTTCCCACCCGGATTTTCGCGAGCAGCTCCTCCACGAAGCGATCGAGTTCAAGTACGTCCGCCAGGAGATGGCCGACGTCGAGGGCAAGGTCATTGTCGGGCCCAAGGATTTCCGCGCGACGTTCATCGTGGATGACGGCACCGAAGTCACGGCGCGGCCGATCCACCCGACGGATCAGCCTCTGATGAAGGACCTGCTGTACACGCTGTCCGAAGAGGCCGTTTATTACCGCTTCTTCACGCATCTCAAGCGATTCCCGCAAAAAGAGATCCAGCAGTTTGTATACATCGACCACCGCCAGGATGAAGCCATTGTGGTAACGGTGCCGGAGGCGCACGGCGAGGAGATCATTGCCGTCGGCAGGTATTACCTCGACACCAAGACCAACCGGGCTGAGGTTGCGTTTGTCGTGAGCGACCGGTGGCAGGGCAGAGGCATCGGCAAGTTTCTGCTCGGCACTCTCACCCGCATCGCCAAGCGCAACGGCATCCGGGGTTTCACCGCCGAGGTGCTGGCCGAAAATAAGGCGATGCAGGCAGTTTTCAACCGCTGCGGCCTGAAGGTGAGCAGCGGGCTGCAAGACAGGGTTTACAGTTACGTGCTGGATTTCGAGTAATATCCAATTTTCTAACCAATTGTAATATATATTGATGCGGCTTTTCTCGCCGCCGTCGCCCGCGGCGGGGACGCGCGTCACGTGAAAACTATCACAAAAGATCTTGACAGTTTGTTGGGTTTACCGTACATTCTTCGTTGCGGCGAAGTCTGAGTACCGGAAAGGGTATATGGAGCATCCTGAAGAGAATCTGAGCGCGAGTCTGGAAGACTACATCAAGGCGATAGCCACCATCAGCGCCGACAAGCAGGCGGCGCGGCCGAAGGACATCTCGCTGCGCCTCGGTGTGAACATGTCGTCGGTCACGGGGGCGCTCCACGCGCTCTCGGACAAGGGCCTCATCAATTACGCGCCGTATGAGATCGTGACGCTGACCGACAAGGGGCAGGATGTCGCTCGCGAAGTTGTCAGAAAGCACGAAGGCATCCGCGATTTTCTGACCAAGGTCCTCGCCGTCGATACGGAAGTGGCTGAAAAGGCGGCGTGCGACATGGAACACGCGGTTTCTCCGGAAGTGTTGAACCGCTTCATCCAGTTCGTGGATTATCTGCAGGTGTGCCCGCGCGCGGGGAGCAACTGGGCCGAGGAATTCGGCTACTTTTGCGAGCACCCCGAGGAAGAAGACGACTGCGAACATTGCCTGACTCTTTCGCTCATCGACTACCGGGCGCGCAAGGACCGTGTCGCGTTGGAGACGAAGTTCCTCAACGAACTCGAGCCGGGTACCAGGGCGCGGATCGTCAAGGTCAACGGCAACGGGGAGACGAAGCGCAGAATCGTCGACATGGGCATGACGCCGGGAACCGTCGTCGAGATCGAACGCATCGCGCCGCTGGGTGACCCGATGGAAATCAAGGTCAAGGGCTACCACCTGTCCCTGCGGATGGTGGAAGCCGGCACCGTCGCCGTCGAGCCCCTGTAGGGCGCAGGGCCGGTTTTTTTACGACGTGAGTTAGGCAGATAAAACTTCAACGAACTCGTTTGTCCGGAGATACACATAAGTGACACCGACGCTACGCATTGCGCTCGCCGGCAATCCCAACTCAGGTAAAACCTCGGTTTTCAACGCGATGACGGGCTCCCACCAGAAGGTGGGCAACTACCCGGGCGTGACGGTCGAGAAGAAACAGGGCATCTGCCGCTGGGGCGAGCACGAGATCCACATCGTCGACCTGCCCGGCATCTACAGCCTCACCCCGCACTCCGACGAGGAAGTCGTCGCCCGCAACTACCTGTTTTTCGAAAAGCCCGACGCCGTCATTGCCGTCATCGACGCCTCCAACCTCGAGCGAAACCTCTACCTGGCGATTCAGCTCAAGGAACTGGGTGTGCCCCTCGTTCTCTGTTTCAACATGATCGACGTCGCCCGGTCGCGCGGCTACAAAATCGACATCGAGAGGATGTCGCGGCGTCTGGGGGCGCCAATCGTCCCGACCATCGGACACAAGGAATTCGGCATCAACGAGCTCCTCGATGCGACGGTCCACGTGGCCACCGGCAGCAACGGTTTCCGGAACGTCCCGGTCAACTATGGCCGTGATATCGAGCGCGAGATCGACAAGATCACGGAGATGATCGGAGTCAACGGCGACGAATTCAGCGCCGTGCAGCGACGCTGGCTCTCTCTGAAGCTCCTCGAGAGCGACGAAGAAGTCATGAAGAAGATCCGGAATGCCGACGTCGTCGAACTGGCGCACAAGAGCGCGGGGCACATCGAACAACTCTACGGTGATTCGCCGGAGATGGTGATCGCAGAGGGGCGATACAATCTGATTTCGGCGATCTGCCGCGACTCGGTCAAGGGGCCGCCCCTCGAACGGCGGACGAAGACCGACCGAATCGACAGCGTTGTCACCCACCGAATTCTGGGAATTCCGATTTTCCTGTTGTTGATGTATATGGTGTTCGAGCTCACCTTCACGCTCGGCGCGCCGGTGATGGACCTGATCGAGAAGGGATTCGAGTGGCTCGGGCGGGTGGTGAACGGCTGGTGGGTCCCCGGATCCGACAGCGTGCTCCGCTCGCTCCTCATAGACGGAGCTATCGGCGGTGTCGGCGGCGTTATCGTTTTTCTGCCGAATATTTTATTGCTCTTTATGGCGATCAGTCTGCTGGAGAGTTCTGGTTACATGGCCCGCGCCGCGTTCATTATGGACCGGCTGATGAACAAGATCGGCCTTCACGGCAAGAGCTTCATACCCATGCTGATCGGGTTCGGTTGTTCTGTACCCGCCATCATGGCGACGCGAACGCTCGACAACCGGCGCGACCGGCTCGTAACGATGTTCGTCATACCGCTGATCAGCTGCAGCGCCCGTCTGCCCATCTACCTCCTCATCATACCGGCGTTTTTTCCCAAACAGTGGAACGCGCCCATGCTGTGGTTCATCTATATTATCGGCATCTGCCTCGCCGTGCTGAGCGCCAAGCTATTGAGGACGGCTGTATTCAAGGGCGAGACGTCGCCTTTTCTCATGGAACTGCCCCCGTACAAGGTGCCGACCTTCAAGGCTGCTTTTTTTCAGATGTGGGAGCGCTCCCGCCTGTTCCTGCGCAAGGCGGGCACGATGATCCTGGGGGTTTCGGTCGTATTGTGGGCGCTTTCCAGCTTTCCGCGGATGGACTCGGACCAGCTCGATTCCGACCCGGCGGTGGCGGCCCAGCAGCAGATGGACCATTCCGTCGCCGGGCACATCGGACGCAGCATGGAGCCGGTCGTCGGGCTGATGGGGTTTGACTGGAAGATCGGCACGGCGCTGATCGGCGCGTTTGCCGCCAAGGAAGTCTTCGTCGCGCAAATGGGGATCGTGTATTCGCTGGGCGATGTAGACGAGGAGTCACGAACACTGCGCGACAAGTTGCGTGACGCGTACTCGCCGCTGGTGGCGTTCTGTATCATGCTCTTCGCCCTGATCAGTTCTCCGTGCATGGCTACGGTTGCGATCACACGCCGCGAAAGCAACTCGTGGAGTTGGGCGATGTTTCAATTCTGGGGACTGACGGTGCTCGCGTTCGTTTTGACGACCATCGTCTACCAGGTTGGAATCCGGATAACAGGACCGGGAGGGTAGGGAATTGGAAATCATTTCCGTTGTCATTATTATCGCCACTGCCGCCGCGTATACGATAAGTTCGCTCTACAAGAGAGCGTCGGCGGGGAAGAAGTCGTGCGGGTGCGCCGACGGGTGTCCGATATCAGAACGATGCAATCCGGACAGCGGCAGTTGCGTCGTCGACGGGGCCGAAGAAAAAGTGGCGAGATGACACGTGCCCCGGCGAACAAACACGGGAGATAACATGCAACCAACATCATTCAATCCGCCGGTCCGAACCCTCATGGGACCGGGGCCCTCCGACGTCCACCCGCGCGTTCTCCAGGCGATGGCCCGCCCGACAATCGGGCATCTCGACCCCGAGTTCATTCGAATGATGGATGAGACCAAGGACCTCGCCCGTTACGCATTCCGTACGCGGAACGACATCACGATGATCGTGTCGGCGCCCGGTTCGGCCGGCATGGAAATGTGCTTTGTCAACCTGGTGGAGCCCGGCGACAAGGTGATCGTCTGTGTGAACGGCGTGTTCGGCGGCCGCATGATAGAAAACGTCGAGCGCTGCGGCGCGACAGCCGTGGCGGTCGAGAACGAGTGGGGAAGCGCCGTCGATCCCGCCCGTCTCGAAGACGCCCTCAAAGCCAATCCCGACGCAAAAATCGTCGCGTTCGTACACGCCGAGACATCGACCGGCGCCCTCTCTGACGCGAAATCACTCGTCGGTCTTGCCCACGACCACGACTGCCTCGTTATCGTCGACGCGGTGACATCGCTCGGCGGCGTCGAGCTGGACGTCGACGGGTGGGAAATCGACGCCGTTTATTCCGGCAGCCAGAAATGCCTTTCGTGTACGCCCGGACTCTCGCCGGTCAGCTTCAATGAACGGGCCATGGATGTAATCGGCAAGCGCAGCGGCAAGGTCCAGAGCTGGTTCCTCGATGTGGCGCTGGTGCGGGGGTACTGGGGTGACGGCGGCGGTGCCGGGAAGAGATCCTACCACCACACCGCGCCGATCCACGCGCTGTACGGCATGCACGAGGCGCTCGTTATGCTGCACGAAGAAGGCCTGGAAAACGCCTGGGAGAGGCACAGGATCCACCACGACGCCCTTCGCGCGGGGCTCGAAACGCTGGGGCTCGAACTGATTGTCGAGCCGTCGGCCCGGATTCCCCAGCTCAACGCGGTGGCGATTCCGGCCGGTGTCGACGACGCCGCAGTGAGGACCCGTCTGCTTCGGGACTACAGCCTGGAGATCGGCGCCGGGTTGGGGCCGATGGCCGGCAAGATCTGGCGGATCGGCCTGATGGGTTATTCGTCGAATCCCGGAAACGTCGCACTCTGTCTTTCCGCTCTCAAAACCGTGCTGGGCTGACTCTGACCGTCGCGTAGCCGTCAGGAATCCTGCGTTGTGCGCCCGTCTTTCCATGTTACTATGAGCTAACAACTTCCAGGAAAAGGCGGTCGATGATCAGAAAACGGTCCGCGGGACTCGGCACCAACATCACCATCACGCTCTTCCGGCAGGGCCTTGGCGTCGCCGTGGCTCTCGGGCTCGTCGCGCTCGTCGCGCGAACCCTCGGTCCCGAGGGCCAGGGCCGGTATGCGCTGGCCGTATTTCTGCCCACCGTGATCGTGTTGCTCACCAACCTGGGCGTTCCGACCGCCAACACCTATTTTCTCGGTCGCCGTGACGTATCGGCACGCGCGGCCCTGGCCACGAGTGTCAGGCTCTGGGCGCTGATGAGCGTGGTCGGACTCGGAGCCGGCGCGGCCGTCATCCAGCTCGCCTCCGACCGGTGGTTTCCGGGCGTGGGCCGCGAGGTGCTTTGGATTGCGCTGGGGGCGTATCCCGTCGCGCTCCTCCACGCCTACCTGGTGAGCCTTCTGCAGGGGCTACAGGACTTCAACCGCTACAACGTCGCGATGTTTTCGCAGCCGGTCAGTGCTCTGGTCCTGACGGCCGCGGCGGTGATTGCCCTGAAGTGGGGAATCGAGGGCGCGCTGGCAGCTTACGTCTTTGCGTGGGTATTGGCGTCGACGGTGGCGTGGTGGGTATTGACCCCCTGGCTTCGCCGGCCCGAATCGCCCGAGGCCGCCGGCGAAATCAACCGGTACGCGCGGCGCTGCATTGGATACGGCTGGAAGGCTCAGATCGCGATCAACATGGCCTTCCTGTCCTACCGGGCCTCAACGTTGTTGATCAACTATTTCCTGTCGCCCGCGGCTACCGGCGTGTATGTGATCGCCGTGGCCATCGCCGAAAAGATCTGGCTGCTGTCGCAGGCGGCGAGCCAGGTGCTGCTCCCGCGTCTGTCCGAGCTCCACACCGACGAGGAACGGCGCCGCCGGCTCACGCCGCTCGCGACCAAGATAGTATTTGTCATGTCGGCGGTGATCGCGATCGTGCTCTTCGCCGTGTCGAGACCGTTGATCGTGGGGATCTTCGGAGACGAGTTCGACGGGGCGGTCGGCGCGCTCCGGTGGTTGCTTCCGGGCGTCGTCGCGCTGGCCGTGGCGCGCGGTGTCTCCATCGACCTGGCGGCTCGCGGCCGGGTCGACCTCAACCTCTACGTGGCCATTACGGTACTCGCCGTCAACGTCGGGTCCAGTGTGCTGCTCATACCCCGGTTCGGTATCAACGGCGCGGCAATCGCCACCACGTCATCGTACGTGCTCCACCTGATCATCAAATTCGTCATTTATCAGCGAATATCGGGTAACAAGTGGTTCGATCTTGTCGTGTGGCGCCGGGCCGATTACGATGTTCTCGTGCAGAAATTCGAGTCGTTGAGAGGTAACAAGAGGTGAAAAGCGTAACCAATGCGCACGTCCTGTATGTGCCCTCGTGGTACGGTACGAAGGAAAACCCGGTGCACGGGAGTTTCTTCCGCGACCAGGCTCTCGCCGTCAGCCGGCAGGGTGTGAAGACCGGCGTGGTGTTCCCGGAACTCCGTACCCTCGAGGGCGTGCGGCCGCTCGACTGGCCGGCGCGGCGCTTCCAGGTGACGGAAAAAAACGACGACGGAGTCACCACGATGCGGTCCGTCGGCTGGCGGATACCGTGGGCAAAAAAACTGACACACGAGCTGTGGATCAACCAGGTACAGAGGCTGGTCAAGCAGTACGTGCGCCGGTACGGCGTACCCGATCTGATACACGCGCACTGCGTTCACGACGCGGGTATCGCAGCGCTGGAGGCGAAGCAGAGCTGGCGTATTCCGTACGTCGTGACCGAACATTTTTCCGGATACGACCGCGACCTGCTTGCCGACAAACAGCTTCTGCGGGCTCGCGACGTGTTCATGGAGGCCGATCGGATCGTGGCCGTCAGCCATAAGCTGGCCGGGGACATCAAGCCCTACGTTGGCAAGCGGGACATCCACGTGATCCCCAACCTGGTCGATACGGCTTTCTTCACCCCGCCGACCGAACCGCGGCGGGCCGACCCGTTCCGGTTCCTGTTCGTCGGGTTTCTCACCCGGAACAAACGCGTAGACGATCTGCTGAGGGCCTTTGCCGCGGCTTTCGGCCCGGACGACGATGTCCGGCTCGAAATCGTCGGAGACGGAGAACAACGCGCCCAGCTGGAATCACTGACCGCTCAACTGGGCGTGGGACGGCGGGTCGAGTTCGGCGGCATGGTGTCTCGCGACGGAGTACGCACCGCCATGCAACGCTCCCACGCGATGGTCTCGGCCAGCCAGGTGGAGACGTTCGGTGTGATTCTGATCGAGGCGATGGCTACCGGTTTACCCGTCATCGTCACGAGGTGCGGCGGGCCCGAGGAGTTTGTGACCGATGACGTCGGCCGGCTCGTTCCACTGGAGGACCTGCGGGCGCTGCAAGCAGCGATGTCGGGGGTGGTGGCAGATTACGGCCGCTGGCAGAGTGCCGCACCGGCGATCCGCGCCTACGCGGACGACAATTTCAGCGAGCGGATGGTAGGGTTCAGATTGATCGAAACATACAATTCGGTGATTCAACAGGCTTGAAACAGTCGATAACGCAGGTGGTATTGCTATGGCAAAGCCGGATCCATCAGAATACAACCCCTTTTTCGAACGGTATATTGGAGAAGTGTCCGATGGGGACATACTCGAGATATTGACCTCACAACTAGAAGCATTTGTCGACTTCCTCGATTCCATCGGCGAAGAACGAGCGTCTCTGCGGTATGCCTCGGGGAAGTGGAGTATCAAACAGGTGGTCGGTCACGTCGTCGACACCGAACGGATCTTCGGCGCAAGGGCGCTGGCCATCGTGAGGGGTGAACGGGCGCCCCTTCCGCCGTTCGAACAGGACGATTATGTCGAAGAGGCAAACTTCGATGACCGGACACTGGGCAGCCTGACCTCGGAGTTCGAGAGCCTCCGCCGGTCTCACCTGGCGCTGTTCGGATCGTTCGACGACCGATTGTGGCTGCGAAAGGGTATGGCCGGTGGCAACGAGGTGTCCGTCAGGGCAATCGCGTGGATTCTGGCGGGACACCTGAATCACCACGAGGGCGTCGTTCGGAATCTCTACCTCTAGACCCGGAATAAACGGGGCGGGAGTCCCGGCGAGCTTTGGTATTGCTGTTAGAGTGGCATTTGGGTAAGGTGTAAACGTATGCTGGATTTTATCAAAAAAGCTTTTTTCGCCCCCGAACAACGGGAAAAGAGTGCGGAGCCCGGGAGTTCGGGGGAGGATGACCTGCGTGTGGCGACGTGCGCGTTGTTCCTTGAGATCGCGAATATCGACGACGAATTCAGCGAAAAGGAACGCAAGAGTATCCTGTCGATTCTCCAGCGTGAATACGGCCTGTCCGGAGAACACGCTCTGGAGCTCGCGCGGCGCGCGATGTCAGAACTGGAGAACAGCATCGACACGTGGCAGTTCACAAAACTTATCAACGACAACTATGCGGAATCGGAGAAGATGCGGGTCGTCGAGCTTCTGTGGCAGGTAGTTTACGCCGACGGCAAGCTGGACGAGCACGAGGACTATCTCGTGCACAAGGTCGCATCGCTTTTGAGGCTGACACACAAACAATTGATTGCCGCGAAACTGAAGGTGATTCACGGCGATTGAGACGAACGGCGAAGTTCATCGAGGGGGACGATAATGGTCAAGCTCACTTATCACGGTCACTCGTGCTGGGAGTTGGCAAGCGCCTCGCACAGGGTCATAATTGATCCGTTCCTGACGGGTAACTCCCTGGCGGATGTCAAGCCGGAAGACTTCGAGAAGATGGATGCCATTATCGTCACCCACGGTCACGGTGATCACCTCGGAGACGTTCCTGCCATCGCCAACAGAACGGGCGCCATCGTTGTCTCGAATTTCGAGATCGCCAACTATTTCGAGGCGCAAGGCTGGGGATCGCACGGCCTCCACATCGGCGGCGGTCACGATTTTCCGTTCGGACGGGTCAAGCTCACCATCGCCCACCACGGATCGTCCGGTCCCGACGGCGAATACCTGGGAAATCCGGCGGGTGTAGTGCTGACCATGGACGGAACCAGGGTCTACCACGCGGGTGACACGGGCCTCTTTCTCGATATGAAATTGATCGCCGAGATGAACGGGCCGCTCGCCGCGGCGCTTCTGCCTATCGGGGACAACTTCACCATGGGGATCGACGACGCGGTCAAGGCGGCCGAGTTCCTGGATGCCGGGATCACGATCCCGATGCACTACAATACTTTCCCGGTAATCGAGGTCGACCCCGGAGAATTCATCCGCAAAGTCGAAGCGTCGGGGAGAAAAGCGGCGGTGGTAGCGCCCGGCGAAACCCTGGACGTCACCTGACCGGTGTGGCCCCGGTTGCGGTCCGGGCGCGCCGGTCAATAGCCAATTCTGTTTGATCCCACTCGACCGAGACTCTAATATCAGGGCACTCGGACAAATCTCGACACCCTGATCACAATTATATTCCGGAGGAATCATGGGACAGACGATTATCGAGAAGATCGCCACCCGCTATGCGGTGGGGCTGGCGGAGGGAGAAAAAGTACATTCAGGGGACTACATTACAATTCGGCCCAAACACGTGATGACTCACGATAATACGGGCGCCGTCATACCGAAATTTCGGTCGATAGGAGCGAAGCAAATGGCGAATCCACGCCAGCCGGTGTTTGCCATCGACCATGACATACAAAACAAATCGGACGAGAACCTGGCGAAGTACAGCCGGATCGAGGCGTTCGCGCGCGAGAACGACGTCGATTTCTACCCTCCCGGAACGGGAATCAGCCACCAGGTGATGATCGAGCAGGGGTACGTCACGCCGGGCTGCATGGCGGTGGCCAGCGATTCGCACTCCAACATCTACGGGGCGATGGCTGCGTTGGGAACACCGGTGGTGCGGACGGACGCCGCGGCGATCTGGGCGACCGGTGAAACGTGGTGGCAGGTGCCTCCGGTCGCGCGGGTCGAATTGACGGGCGCGCCGCGTTCCGGTGTTGTCGGCAAGGATGTGATCATCGCGTTGTGCGGTGAGTTCAACAACGACGAGGTTCTCAATCACGTGGTTGAATTCACGGGCGACGGAGTGGCCAGCCTGTCGATGGACGACCGGATGAGCGTCGCCAACATGACGACCGAGTGGGGAGCGCTGGCAGGTGTGTTTCCGTTCGATGAGGTGCTGCGCGAGTATCTGTACGGCCGCGTGGAATCCCTCGAAAAAGCCGGATCCGCCCGGTATACCCGCACCGACGTCGACCGATGGTTTGGTGAGAGGGACGTCGCCGACGGCGACGCTGTATTCGCGGCGGACCTCGTGCTCGATCTTTCCTCGGTGATTCCGCACGTGGCCGGGCCCGACAATGTCAAGACGATGACGTCCCTTCCCGAGATCTCATCGAAACGGGTGGCGATCCAGAAGGCGTACCTGTTGAGCTGCGTGAATGCCCGGCTCGAGGATTTCGGGATAGCCGCCGGTGTCGTCAAGGGCCGCCGGGTAGCGGACGGGGTGAAGTTCTACATTGCGGCGGCGTCGCAGGAAATCGAACGGCAGGCGCAGGAGCGCGGGTACTGGAAGGACCTGGTCGATGCCGGGGCGATCACGCTGCCGCCCGGGTGCGGACCCTGCATCGGGTTGGGCGAGGGTACGATCGGCGACGGTGAGGTCGGCATCAGCGCGACGAATCGCAACTTCAAGGGGCGGATGGGCAGCCGCGAAGCAAAGGTATTCCTCGCTTCGCCCTCCGTCGTGGCGGCGTCGGCGGTGGCGGGATATATTACCGCGCCGGTCGACTTCGAAGCGGCCAGGCCGGTCGCGTCGATTACGAGACACGAAGCGTCCGCCCGCGACGCCGGATCTGTGGATATCCTTGACGGTTTTCCGGAAAAGGTCGCCGGCCGCGCGCTGGTCATGAACAGGGACAACCTCAACACGGACGGTATTTACGCGGGGAAGTGGACGTACAAGGATGACATGACGCCCGAAGAAATGGCGGGCGTCGTGTTCGAAAACTACGACGAGAACTTCGGCGATGTTTATCGTAACGGAGACATCGTGGTGGGCGGACGAAACTTCGGCAGCGGGTCGTCCCGAGAACAGGCCGCAACGGCGCTGAAGTACCGGGGAATTCCCTGCGTCATCGCCGCCAGTTTCAGCCAGACCTACAAGCGAAATGCTTTCAACAACGGCTTCCCGGTCTTCGAATCACCTGACCTGGTGGACTACCTCAAGGAGATAATGAAGGAACATGGGGAGCCGACGGCCGTGGGACCGGATATCGAGGTCGATTACCGTGCGTCCGTCGTACGGTGTGACGGCCGGGAATTCGCATTTCCTGCTCTCGGCCGTGTTCCGCAGGCACTGATCGTCGCGGGCGGCGCGGAAAACCTGGTCAAGGAACGATTGGGGAGTTAGCCGCAGGCGGTCTTGCCCGGGTGACAAATTCATCGAAAGGGACGAAATGCCGAAAGCGGTATGGAATAACGTGATTATCGCCGAGAGCGACGATACCGTTGTTGTCGAAAACAACCATTATTTTCCGCCGGACGCCGTGAACGAGGAGTATCTCAAGCCCAGCGCCACGACGAGTGTTTGTCCGTGGAAGGGTACGGCGAACTACTACCACATCGACGTCGATGGAAACGTCAACAGCGACGCAGCGTGGTATTATCCCGACACCAAGGAGGCGGCGTCGAATATCAAGGGATTCGTTGCTTTCTGGAAGGGTGTGGAGATACAGGAGTGATGTCCGGCCGCGACGTCACAGATCGGGCTCGCATACCTTCATAAAATTGCATCGGTAACACGCCTCCCGCCGGTTGACTTTGATAAAGTCTTCCTCGCGGGCGGCGTTTTTTTGGGGATCGATGAGCAGGGACTTCATATCCTTGATACTGCCCCGGATGTAGCCGAGCAGTTCGTTGAGTGCCCCCTCGCTTATGGATTCCTCGTGAACCTCATCGTGGAACAATTCGAATCGCCGGGTGACGACGTGTTTGACCGGTATGCGGTACCGGTTTGACGCGTAGTACGCGTAGCAGGCCATCTGAAACGACAGCCCCAGCTGTTCCGACCTGCCTGTTTTCCAGTCCCAGACGACAATCCTGTCGGTTTCACGAACGGCGCAGTCGAGTTTGATCGTCACCTGGTCGCCGTCGATGTCGAATTTCGAGAACTCCTCGATTTCCAGGAAATCGTCGGGAGGGACCTTCCGCAGTTCCTCGTAAACATCTGATTCGTAGAAATTGCGGAGACACAGGTCGACCTGGTCGGCCGCTTCACGCCATTTCTCGTCCGGAACGTCGATTCCGTACTCGTGTTCGTACAGCCCGCAGTTGTGCTTGGGATTCTGCCAGTACGCTCCGGCCCGCGAGCTGCGAAAATCCCGCCGCATCCGGTCGCGTGTGATCGACAGGATCTCGTCGGTCGGAAGTACGGCGATTCCGCGGGAGATGTTCTCCATCGACCGCTTGATACAGTCGTGGACCACTTGCCCCACCCACATGGCGCGTCCTTTTAACTGCTTTAATACATATAGGTTACGAACTCTATCGGGGGCGTCGTACTCCCACCCCCCCCAGCTGCCGTAGTACTGGAAGTAGTACCGCCTTGGGCACTCCTGGAAGACGCCGTCGCGCGACACCGACCAGTTGAACTTGTTCTCGAAGACTCCTGCCATGGGATGCGGACAGCATACCACATCTGGCGACACTTACAAAAACCCGCACGGTAAAATAATCGGGGGCGAGCATGAACTTGATCTCAAGATATTTCGTTGTTATCCTCCACGGAGATCAAAGGGAAAGGAACAGGATGATCCAGATCGAAATACTCCCAGTGGGGACGTTCCAGAGCAACTGTTTCATCGTGAGCTGCAGCGAGACCCGGGAGGGCGTCGTGATCGACGCTGGTGACGAGGGCGAAACGATTCTGAGAACGATCGACCGGCTTCACGTCAACATCAAGGCGATCCTCCAGACTCACGCCCATCTGGATCACGTAGGCGCCCTGGACGAAGTCGTGCCGGCGCTCGGCGTTCCCGTGTGCATGCATCGTGAAGAGCTCCCCGTATACGACATGCTCCAGCAGCAGGCATCGATGTTCGGATTGACGGCGCCCAAAAAAGTCACGATCGACAGGATCCTCGAAGACGGGGAAGAGATTCCCATCGGCAATATGACCGCCCGCGTGCTCCGCGCGCCCGGCCACAGCCCCGGAAGCGCCTGCTATTACTTCGAGGCGGAAGATCCCCCCAGGATCATCGTGGGAGACGTGCTGTTCAAAGGCAGCATCGGCCGCACCGACCTGCCCGGTGGCAACTACGGGGTAATCATCGAATCGCTGACCAACGTGTTTCTACCGCTCCCGGATGAGACGATCGTCTACCCGGGGCACGGTCCGGAGACAACTATCGGCGAGGAAAAGAGACTCAACCCGTTTCTTGCGCCGCTGGCGCGTCGGGAGCAATAGCCCCTGAGGGAGGAGTAGCCCCTATGGAGCCAATGGCCGTTTCGGCCTGCGATCTGGCGTGGTAGGAACTGCGGACGAGGGGGCCGGACTCGACGTGCTTGAACCCCATCTCGAGGCCCTTGTCGCGGACGTAAGAAAACTCGTCGGGCGTGTAGTACCGGTCGAGCGGTAGCGCGTTTTTTCTGGGCGGAAGGTACTGGCCCACCGTCATCAGCTCGCAGCCAGTCGCGGCGATGTCGCGCATCGTATCGAGTACCTGCTCCATCGTCTCTCCGAGGCCGACCATGATCCCGCTCTTCACCGCCATGTCGACACCGTTGCTCTCCCGCCACAGCCGGGAGTGTTCGAGTATCTTCAGGGAATTAGTGTAATCCGCCACCGGCCGGACCCGTTTGTAGAAGTGCGCCACCGTCTCAACGTTGTGGCCGAGCACGTCCGGGCGGGACTCCAGTACGACTTCGAGCAGGTCCTTGTTGCCGTTGAAGTCGGGGATGAGGAGCTCTACCATGCAGCCCGGCAGGCGCCGCTTGAGAGCCCGTACCGTTTCGGCCCAGTGCCCGGCACCTTCGTCGGGCAGGTCGTCCCGGTCGACCGATGTAATTACCGCATAGTCCAGACCCAGCGAAGCCACCGCTTCGGCGACGTTTTGCGGTTCGTCGGGATTCAGCGCGCCGGGCTTGCCTTTGGCGACCGAACAGAACCCGCAGTGCCGCGTGCAGACGTCGCCGAGAATCATGAACGTGGCCGTTCCCTGGCTCCAGCACTCGTAGATGTTGGGACAGCGCGCCTCGGTGCACACCGTATTGAGGGCAAGCTTCGAGACGAGGTGGTTGACGCGCCGGTACTCCCCGTCGGTCCGCAGCTTGATCTTGAACCAGTCGGGTCTTCTTGGTTTTGTATTATTGTCGTCGGCCACTTCGTGTCACCTTCCCGCGGTCGCTTTGACGCCCTCGAACACCAGGCGCCGCCCGAACACATCTGAAAAATGGCCCGCGACTTCCGATTTGACGAGTCCCATGTCGACCGGTCCGCCGGCCTCGAGCGCCATCGAAGTCATTTCACACCCCTCGATCCCGCAGGGATTCATCAGGTCGTAGTACGAGAGGTTCGTATTGACGTTGAGAGCGAAACCGTGGCACGTAACCCAGCGGGAACTTCGAATGCCGAGTGACGCGATCTTGCGGCCGCCGGTCCAGACGCCGCGATGGACGGGGTGACGCCCGGACTCGACCCCGAACCCGCCGAGCGTCTGTATCAGGACTTCCTCGAGGTCGTGGACGTATCGCCGGATGTCCCTCCGGCCTTTTTCGAGGGCGATGACGGGGTATCCAACGAGCTGGCCGGGGCCGTGGTAGGTGACGTCTCCGCCCCGGTCGGTCCTGGCGACGGCGACGCCGCGGGACTCTATCTTCCGCCGGTCCGCCGTCAGGGCATTGCCGGAAGCGTTACGTCCGAGTGTGATCACGTGGGGGTGTTCGAGAAGCATGAACACTTCTTCGCCGCCGGTCTGCTGCAGACGTTCGACCTCGTGCTTCTGCCGGGCGAAGGCGGTTTCGTAGTCCAACAGCCCCGCATCGACGACACGGCAATGAATGTCACTATGACGATCGGTCACGGCGGTACCTTCTATTCGAACGGCCTCTCCAGTTCGCGTTTGACTGTGGCGAGGAATTGCGACGCGTCGGCTCCGTCCACGATCCGGTGGTCGTACGAGAGTGACACGTGGCCGATCGGGCGGATCGCGATCATGTCGTCGATGACCACCGGACGTTTCACGATCGTGCCGAGTCCCATGATTGCCACCTGCGGCTGATTGATAATCGGGAGTCCGAAGACGCTTCCGAAAACGCCGACGTTGGTGATGGTGAACGTGCCGCCCTGTACGTCGTCGGGAACAAGGCGTTTGGTGCGCGCTCGCTCGGCGAGGTCCTGCGCCGCCTTGGCCAGCCCGAGCAGGTTCATCTGGTCGGCGTGCTTGACGACGGGCACGATCAGTCCGTTCTCCAGCGCAACGGCGATACCGATGTTTACGTTTTTCTTGTAGACGATGTAGTCGCCGTCCATCGACGAATTGACGATAGGGAATTCCTTGATGCCGCGAATGACGGCCTCCATGAAGAACGGGAGGAACGTGAGCTTGACGCCTTCGGCGGCGAATTCCGGCTTGAGCGCCTTGCGGCGGTCGACCACGCTCGACATGTCGATCTCGAATATCGAGTAGACGTGCGGCGAAGTCTGCTTGCTCATCACCATGTGCTCGGCGATTTTCCTGCGCATGATGGTCATTTCTTCGCGCACCTCGGTCTGGCCGGCGACGAAAACGGGACCATGGGGCGGCGCTGGCGAAGTCCCCGAAGGGGCAGCCGTGACGGGCGCCGTTTGTGCGACTTGTTGCGGTACGGGTGCCCCGGCCGCTCCGGCCTGCTGCTCGATATAGCCGAGGATGTCTTTCTTGGTCACGCGGCCACCGGCGCCGGTGCCGTCGATGAGCGAAACATCGATGCCGTGTTCCGCGGCAATCTTCTGTACAACGGGGGACGAACGCACGAATTTGGTCCCGGCCGCAGGTGTGGCGGTGTGGGCGGGTGCCGGGGCGACGGTGGGCGCCGCCTGTGCCGGCTGGGCGGCCGGTTCGGGACGGGCAACCGGAGGTTCTCCTTCTGCCTGCGGGGACTGTGCGGGGACCGGGCCCGCGGGTTTTTCTCCCCCTGTGGGGACCTCACCCTCGGTTCCGATTCGCCCGACGACGGTGTTGATCTCCACCGTCTCGCCTTCCTTGACGAGAATCTCGAGCAGAACGCCTTCGGCCGGCGACGGGATTTCGGCGTCCACCTTGTCGGTCGAAATTTCGAACAGCGGTTCATCGCGCTGGACGTGGTCGCCCACCTTCTTGAGCCACTTGACCATGGTACCTTCGGCGATACTCTCGCCCATCTGCGGCATGATTACGTCGGCAGCCATCTTCGATTCCTCTTTTCGTATCTAGTATGCAGCCAGTTCGCGCACCTTCGCGACCACATCGGACACCTGCGGCAGAAACGCTTCCTCCAGTGGCGGGCTGTAGGGAACAGGTGTGTCCGGCGGCGCGATGCGAACGATCGGCCCGTCCAGGTATTCGAAAGCTTCTTCGGCGATTCTGGCGACAATTTCGCCGCCCGGCCCGCCGGTAATGGTGGCCTCGTGCAGCACGATGACCTTGCTCGTCTTGCGCGCGGTCTCCAGTATCGCCTCGACGTCCAGCGGGAGCAAACTCCTCAGATCGAGTACCTCGACGTCGATTCCTTCCTGGGCCAGTTCCTCGGCGGCGTCGAGCGCCGTGTACACCATCGCGCCGTACGAGATAATGGACACGTCCGTCCCCTCGCGCCGGAGGTTGGCTTTGCCGATGGGCACGACGAAGTCTTCCTCGGGCAGTTCCTCCTTGATGCGCCGGTAGAGGAACTTGTGCTCGAAATAGAGCACCGGGTCGTCGTCGCGGATCGCCGCCTTCATGAGCCCCTTGGCATCGTAGGCGGTGGCCGGAGCCAGAACCTTCAACCCGGGGATG
>CBDUWU010000013.1:0-27940 GCA_965371015.1 uncultured bacterium
ATTCCTATATCTGAGAAAATCGAAGCGGCAATCACGACGAAGACAAAATCCATCGTACCGGTCCATCTATTCGGTCAGCCCGCGGATATGGCTGCGATCCGTGAAATCGCCGCCCGCCACGGACTCAAGGTCGTGGCCGATGCGGCCCAGGCGCACGGCTCCGACATCGAAGGAGACCGCCGGAAAATTCTCGGCGATGCGACGACGTTCAGCTTCTACCCGGGCAAGAATCTCGGCGCCTACGGGGAAGCGGGAATGGTGGTCACCGACGACGGAGAACTGGCGGACCGCATGAAAATGCTCGCCGATCACGGCAGTTCGCAGAAGCACATCCACGTCGCCGAGGGATGGAACTACCGCCTGGACGCGATCCAGGCGACCGTGCTCGGCATCAAACTCCGTCATCTCGACGGGTGGACGGATTCGCGTCGCAGCCGCGCGGCCCTGTACAACGCCGCGTTCGCGGGCGCGGACAACGTCACCCCGGTCGTGGAGAGGCCGGGCAGGCGGTGCGTTTACCACCTGTTCGTGGTGCGGGTGAAAGACCGCGACGCGCTGGGCAAGGCGCTCGGAGAGCGCGGGATCGCTTCCGGGGTCCACTATCCGGGCCCGCTGCACCTCCAGCCGGCCTATGATTACCTGGGATACAAGCAGGGCGATTTTCCCGTGGGGGAAAAATGTGCGAACGAGATCATATCGCTCCCGATGTTCGCCGAACTGACGGATGAAATGGTGGATGAAGTGGCGGGGGCCGTTGCGGAACTGGCATGAGACCGTCCCGGAGACGGGAGAACGAGATTAGAGCAAGCAAAGAAAAAGACCGGCGTCATCCGGTCTTTTTCTTCTGTCCGTCAGAAAGAACCCTGGATACTGAATACGTACCGGTACCGCGTCTGGTCTTTTTCTCCTACGATCTCCGGATGGTTGAGCCAGAGCGGGAGGTCGACCCTCAGAGTAAGATCGTAGAACGGGAACAACCGCCGCGAGCGAAAACCGATGCCCGCGTCCTGGATCGTCCATGTCAACATACCCTGTTCGACCAGCTCCGACAACCTGGCGTTGGACGGGTTGGGATTGTCCGAGTCCAGAACCCATCCGACGTCGTAGAAACCGTACCAGTGAATTCGTCCCACGAGGGGCCTGGTCAGTTTTTCGAGGTACCACAGCGGCAGGTAGGTGCCCATCTCGACGTTGGTGCTCGCCAGCCGGTCCACCCCGAATGTCCCGACGTAGTAGCCGCGCAGGTTGCCGTCTCCGCCTTTGTGGTAGTTCATCCAGTCCCACACGGCGCCCGGGCTCCTCAGCCACAAGTTCTGTTCCTCGCTGAGCGGACCGGCCCCGCCTATCTGGAACTGCTGCTGCAAGGGGATGACGCCGCCCATCATGCCGAGAAAAAGGCGCCAGCGGAAATCGAAATTTCTCGATCGCGAGTGCAGGGATGCCGTGGTGCTGAACCGTTCGTACTTGAATTCGCCCTTCGACCAGTTGCGGCCCATCTTGAAGTCGGCGTCGATGCGCGTCGTAAACCAGTCGAATTCCGGCTGAACGCCGTACTCGAAGTAGAGTCCCAGGTCGACCTTGTTGGTGTCGTACCAGTTCGGCCGGGTGAGGTAATCCGGATCCGTCAGTTCATGCCAGTTGAAACCGAAGATGAACTCCTGGATCGGCGGTTCCGTCAGATTGGCACGGTGGATGACCTTGATGAATGCGTCGACGTCCTCACGGCCTTCCATCTTCCAGCCGGACAAGTGCAGGAATCCCTTGTTCCCCAGCAGACTCATCGGGTATTCGTAGCGGACGTCGAAGTCGACGCGCTCGCTCAAGACTCCGTAATATACTCCGGCGCGCCAGCGCGGAGGTGAGTCGAGGTAACTGCCCCGAATCATATACCCCGCCTTCAAACCGTCGACGTCGTTATACCAGGCACCGGGCCGGTGACGGAACTGGTAGCCCCATTCCGGATAGTAGTTGTTGTTGGGCCAGTCGACCTGGAAATCGCGCTGGCGCGGCTGAAAATTGTCGCGCAGGTTGACGTCGATGATCTCGTTACGCGGGTTGATGCCGGTGCGTTTCGGTTTGGACGGCAACCGGTAGGTCTTGTTGATCGTACGGAGCCTCGAGTCGATACGGTGCTTGACCGTGTCGCCATTCTCGAACTGGAAGACGATCTCCATCGGAGCGTACAGTTCACCGATGCGCCGGATCTTGACGGCGGCGTCGACACCGCCGTCCGCTCGCGGCATCGATTTGACTTCTTCGAGTTTGAAATCGCATGTCTTCCGGGTGTTGAGCCATTGCTCGAACGCACGCGACAGGTCCCTGCCGGCCCAGTCCTCGAACGATTCGCGCAAGCTCGATTCGTAGACGTGCTGGTACTGCCAGGTCTCGTAGTAATTGTTCAGAATCTTCTTGAACTCGTCGTCACCGACGACGTAGCGAAGCGCGTTGATGAACAGCGCGGATTTCTTGTAGACGTGGGTGCGGTACGAATTTTTGTATTCTTCCGCCCGTTTGGAAACGCGTTCGCCGTACCCCCGCCGCTGCAGGTCGATGACGTCGCGCCGCATCCCCTCCCACAAACGGTACTGGGGGGTGATCTTCTGGTACCAGTTCCACTTGGCGGTGTCGCCGTACGGCCCGTAGCGTTCTTCCATGTACCACGTGGTCATGAACGCGGCGAACCCTTCGTCGAGCCACGCTTCGGCGCGCTCGTCGTTGCCGAGCATGCCGTAAAAATAAATATGAGTGACCTCATGAACAACAAGCCCCTCGTTCGCCCGGCCGTTCATGTTCAGCATGGGGTATTCCATGCCGTACGCCGAGGGAACATCGACGATGCTGACCTGCGGATAGCCGTAGGTACCGACCTTGTCGGCGAGGAAGTCCAGTGCACGGACGGTCCACGTGAGAACGCGGTCCTTCCAGGCCCCTGCGTTTTTCTTCCGGTAAAATACGCGAATTTCGGTAGCGCCGTGCGTCGTATTCTCAACAACGAAGTCGGGGTCGGCGCACCACGCAAAATCGTGGACGTTTTCCGCGCGAAACCGCACCGTCCTGCTCGACCCGTCGTCCTGCACAGGCCCGGAGCCGGTTGAGTTGTAGTCCCAGCCGGGGTCTCCTTCGGTGACGGTCCCGGTGGCGGCTACCACATAATGAGACGGCAAGTCGATGGTCACGTCGTAGGTGCCGAATTCGCCGTAGAATTCGCCGGCCTTGTGCTTGTCGGGATGGAAACCCTTTTTGTCGTAGACGACTACCTTGGGATACCACTGGGCGAAGTCGTAATGGTCACCGTCGTAGCCGGCGCGGCCGTTACGTTTGCGGACTTTGCTCTCGAACCTGAGCCGGAGCTCGAACCCCTGGCCGGGCAACAACGGACGGGGCAGATCGAAACGGGCAATCGTATCGTCGACATCCACGGATACGGTGTCGCCCCATACGGTGACGTCGTAGAGTTTCATCCAGCTGCGTTTGCTGTCCGGTATGTTGCCGAGTGTGCCGTTGTATATGCGGTTGTTGTACTGCATGCGTTCGGATTCCTTGCCCCGGAACGCATTGGGATAGAGATGCAGGTAAAACTCGGACAGGGTGTCGGGTGAATTGTTGACGTAGTGCAGGGTCTGCTCGCCAGTTGACATCTTTGTCTCTGTGTCCAGTTTGACTTTAATGACGTAATCGACGGTCTGCTGGAAGTAGGAATCCTGGGCGAACGCTCCCGCCGCGGAAGCAACTGCGGCGCCGAAGACGAGCGCCGACACGATAATGATCTTGTAAATGGTTTTCATAGATGTTGTTGAGTCAAAGGTCCGGGGCAAACGAAAGCTTAAAGTACCACGAATCCGTACTCGCTTCCACCGTTTAAACAGGCGGTGGCGGCGCCGCCGCCGGCGGCGTACACGCCGCTGTATCTATCTATGGTTATTTGACTTGACTGCTAGAGCGCCCGTGGATACGATGGGCCGGGGATCCCACAAACAGTTCGCCCGCATTATGACGCTACTGATATTCATATGTAATCAACCGGACATGCTGGAAGAGGTCCTGGAGGGCTTCGTGGAAGTCGGCATTACGGGCGCGACGATCATCGACACGGTGGGAATGGGTCAGATTTTATCCTCGGAAGTTCCAATATTCGCGGGTTTCCGCTCCATGTTTCGCGGCGCGAGCACCGTCAACAAGACGATCTTCTCGGTCATCGACGAACACGAAAAGGTCCGCGACGTGCTGGACATCATCGACGAGATACTGGGCGGTCTCAACGAGCCGGGCAAGGGAATCGTGTTCACCGTTCCGATCGAGAATGTCCGCGGCCTGGCCCCGGAATTTGAATAATCTCTTGATCAAAGTTACACACCGCACACCGGCCCCCGCGGCGACTCCGCCGGGGTGCCTGTAAGGGGCGACCTGGCGATGAGAGCGATCGTAACGCTTTTCATTTTTCTGATCGTCGGTTACCTCGGATCGCGGCGGTTCGTGTCACGGGCGATGCATCGCTATCCCTGGAACGGGCTCCTCGTGACGGGCGCCGAATTTCTCCTGCTCGGCGCGATCCTTGGTCCGGGCGCGGCCGGGTTGATCTCCGATGAAGTCATGGCCGACCTCGAACCGGTGATCTACCTGACACTCGGCTCGATCGGCCTGCTCGTCGGAATCGAAGCCACATGGGGGCAGGTCAAGAGGACGTCGCCCGCCATCATGCGCGTGCTCGTTCAGGATACATTTTCGTTCCTCCTCGTCGTCACGCCCCTCGCGTACCTCGCCGTCGGACGCCTCTTTCCGGGGATGCCGACGACCGAACGGTTTCTGGGGGCCGCCGTCCTCGCCGTAACCGCTTCGATAAACTCTCCCACTATCATAGCGCTGCTTTCCCGCGTCCTGCCGTCGCGCGGCCCTTTTACCGGCACCGCCAAGATCATCGCCTCCCTGAACCCCTTTCTGCCGTTGTTCACGTTCGGTTTGCTGGTCACCGTGGTCCACCCTCGTGTTTTCGGTGCCGATATCATTGGTGCTGGCTTCCTGTGGTGGATGTTCCTCAATCTGGTCGCATTGACTCTCGGGTTTTTCATGGTGCTCTTTACGCGGGAGCGATGCACCGGTAACGAGATGGTCCTCGTGATCGCCGGGACCGTACTCATCGTCGGCGGAGTGTGTTATTTCCTGCAGTTGTCGTCCCTGTATACCGGCATGGTCATGGGCTTTGTCGTCGGCAATTTTTCCCGCAAACGCGACCAGATATTCCGGGAACTGCACCACATCGAGAAGATCCTGTTCGTCGCGTTTCTCATCCTCGTTGGCGCGACCCTCCGGATCGACACTCCGTGGATAGCCGTCGCCGCCGCCGGGTACGTGGTGTTGCGGGTGATATTGAAAACCTTCGTGGCGGGCGGCGCATTCGAAGCGGGATTCCCCCACCTCTACCCGCGACGGGGTAGCGGCCTCGTGTTTATCGCGCAGGGAGGCATCGCTCTGGCCATTGCCACCGACTACGGCCTGGCGAGGGAATCCAACCTTGCACATTTTGTTCTTGCTGTGGTGGCGGTCGCCGTCGTCATCAATGACGTGACCGCCGTGTTCGTCACGCGCCGCATTCTTCACAACGCCGGCGAGGTAGTCGAGCCGGCGAAGCGTCGGCGCAGGGGGGCGGGCGATGCGTAGGACGCGGGCCACAAACATCACAAACCGACTCTTCTCCCTCGCCATCCTGTTCGGGCTGGCGGCGCTGGTGCTCCTGACCCCCGTGTTCGACCGCGGCCTCTCCGGCGGACAGGCGACGTTCTGTCTCGGGTTTATTCTTCTGTTCGGGTATTACCTTGCCAAGCTCCTCGAGGGATTCCACCTGCCGGCGATCACGAGCTACATAGTCGTCGGAATTGTCTGCGGTCCGTTCGCCTTCAACCTGCTATCCACGGACGTCGTCAACAGCCTGCAGGTATTCGACGACGTTGCTCTGGCCATAATTGCGCTCATCGCCGGCGGAGAGATGCGCCTGCACGTGATCCGTGCGCGCAAGTCGGCGTTTGCCGGCGTGATCGTGGGGCAAACGGTGTTCGCCTTCATCGGCGCCCTGATCGTCGTGTACTTCCTGCGCGGATATCTCGGCGACGTGCCGGTGTCGCACACCAGGGAAGTGCTCGCCATCGGCCTGCTCATCGGGTTGATCGCGTTGGCGCGGTCGCCCGCGACGACCATCGGTGTGATTGCGGAGACCCGTGCCCGCGGGCCGATGACCGAAGTCCTCATCGGTGTGACCGTGTTGCTCGACGTGATCGTCCTCGTTCTGGCGGCGTTCGTGATACCCGCGGCGGAATTGCTCATCGACCCCGGGCAGCAGTTCTCGCTGGAAATTGTTCGCAATCTCGGCGTTACGATTCTGGGCTCCATCGCGGCGGGGCTGTTCTTCGGTGTCCTGCTCTCCGTGTATATTCGCTGGATCGGGGGTTACCTGCCCATCGTCCTGCTCGTGATCGGACTCACGGGCAGCGCCGTTTGCCGCCACTACCACTTCGAGCCCCTGCTGGCATTCATGATTGCCGGGTTCACGGTAGAGAATTTCTCGTCGCAGGGTGACCGGATGATCCGGGGTCTGGAGCGCAGCGCGTTTCCCGTCTATGTGATCTTCTTTGCGATCTCCGGCGCCGCGATCGACCTGGGCGCCCTGCGCGACATGTGGGTGTTCGCGGTCATTCTGGTGGCGGTCAGGGCGATGGCTTTTTATGCCGGGACCATGGCCGCCGCCCGGTTCGTTGGTGAGATTCGTCCCTACGCGAACAGCGTGTGGAGCGGATTTCTATCGCAAGCGGGGGTCACCATCGGGATCGCTTCTCTCATCGAGCGGCGCTTCGAATGGGGTGGCGACCTGGAAACCCTCGTGCTCGCCGTCGTCGCGATCAATCAGTTGATCGGTCCGGTTCTTCTGAAGTGGTTGCTCGATCGCAAGGGGGAAGCCGGCGGTATGGACCGTGAAGGCTGACGGTTGTCCGGCGCTTCGACGATCGCCTGCGTAATATGCTACACGACCTGTTGATTATTCAACAAAACCCTCGTCGCTCACTCCGCCTCTCCGGTCTCCTCGAGTCGATTGCAGTTTGCACACGAGAGGACAATATGCACGACAACAAGGTGCAATAGACCCTTACAGGGAATCCGCCAGGACCGCTTTTCCCACTGCGGCCCCGATAATCGCCAGCTGATAACGCATTTAATAAAAGATGGTTAGGTAGATATTTCCGGACCTCGAGGAGCGAAACACCTCCCGGAGGCGACGAATCCGCCGTCTGGAACGCTCTTTGCCCTTTAGCACCATTTCCAGGGTGAAGGCATTCAATGCCGAGTCCAGTTATCGGAATCCCGTCTCCCGGACTTAAGAAGTTTTTTTGTCCCAACAAGGAGGTTTCATAGTGCCGCGCCACGCAATTATCGTGTTCGCGCTCGTCGTCGTGGTTTTCGGGTCTCAGGCCGCCGCTGCCGGCCAGGGTCCTTTGACCGGTAGTGTAGAGGCGCTCCGGGTCGTGTCCCAGGACAACGGCCGCGATGTGTTTCTACCCGCTGACGAAGCGCGCCCCCAGGACATTCTCGAATACAGGGTGACCTACGCCAACAACGGCGAGACGACGTTGCGCAACGTAACCGTCGTCGATCCCGTTCCCGTGGGCACCGAGTATATTGGCCGGTCAGCTACCAGGCCGAACGACGGCACCGTCGAGTTTTCGATCGACGGAGGCAAGTCGTATCACACCTGGCCCATCCGGACAAAAAAGACCAACGCCGCGGGAGAAGAAGTTGAGGTGGAGGCCGCACCGGACATGGTCACCCACATACGTTGGGTTATCGACAGTGACTTTGAGCCGGAAACAGAAATCACGTTTTCATACCGAACGATTGTGAAGTGAGGTCACCATCATGAAGAGAAAAACTCTGGTCATTCTGCCGCTGCTGCTGGCGCTTCTGTGCGTGACGGCTGGTACCGTCCTTGCGCAGACCACGCCGGCGGGGACGCAGATCCGCAACCGGTCTTCGGCAACCTATGAAGACCTGAGCGGCAATGCGTACACGGCCATCTCGAACGAGGTGATTACGATCGTCCTGCCGGTGTTCGGCGTGTCCGTGTTGCCCGACGATTCGGGCGAGACGCCGCCGGTGACCCCGGCCTGGAGCCAGAACGCGATACCGGGGCTGACGGTCTACTTTCGTTACGATGTCACCAATACCGGTAACGACAACGACAGTTTTACACTGAACTCCCTCCTCGACGCCGGCAATTCGACGATGGCGCTCGCGCCGGGAGACATCGATATCTATAACGACTTGAACGGCAACGGCGTCGTCGACGCAGGCGAACCCCTGATCAGCGCCGGCGGCGCTCCGGGCGTTCTCGGGCCGCTCGCCGCGGGCGCATTCGCCAGCATTGTCGTGACCTATACCGTTCCGGCTGGCGCCATCGCCGGTGAAGTCGCCTACGTGGGCGTCGACGCGACGTCTGTGGGCGATGCCGGCCAGAACGACACTGACAACTATCACCTGACCAACGTGGTGAACGACGCCGTGATGACGGCAAACCTCGCAGGCGCGCCCCCCGTGGTGTACGAAGGACAGCAGATCAGCTACTCTTTCAGCGGCACCAACACGGGTAACAACACGGCGAACGGCGTCAACGTCGTTTCCATGGGGCTGACCGGCGTATTGATCTACGATGTGCTGCCGCTCGACCCGTCCACGGGCAATCCTCTGCCCGTTTTCGGCGTGCCCGCGGGCGTACCGGCCGGCGGAACGGTCGTTTATCTGCCCAACGGCAGCTCGACGGCCGGCAGTCCCGAGACGTGGGCGTGGACCAACACCCCCGCCGCGGGCGACATCGCCGTCGGTTTCATCACCACCGGCGGTATCGTCGCCGGACAGGCTTATTTGCTCAATTACCAGGTAAGCGTTCCCTTCGGCATGCCGGCCGGGCTGGTCAACAACACGGCGGCGCTCGCCTACATCGATAACGACGTTGTCTCGCCCGACCCGACGATCGTGCCTTCGAATAACGCGCCCGTCACCGTCGGTGCGACGCCGGTCGTGTTCATCGGCCCCCAGAACGACGCGGGTGCCGGTACGGCGCCCGACTACAACGACGACGTGACCATCGTCGCCAGCGCCTTCGCGAACACGACGGTAGACTTCGTCAACACCGTTCGCAACGACGGCAACGCGTCTGACCAGGTCAACATTCTGCTCGACGGACTCTCGTCGATTCCGGGAACCTGGTCGGTCCTGTTTCTGCAGGCTGACGGTGTGACCGCGCTGATCGACAACGGCGGCGACGGTATTGTGGACGTCGGCCCTCTGGCGGTGGGGGACAGCGTGGACATCGTTGTCCGCCTGGTGATCCCTGGTACGCAGGGTGCCGGTGGACCGTTCAACGCTGTTGTCCGTGCGCAGTCGAGCAACAATCCGCTCGAGTACAACCTCACGACCGACCGGATCAACCAGGTGTTTCCGGCCGGTGTCGATATCGGTAACTACGACGGTGTCGCCGGTTCGACCGATGACGCCCCCGCCAACAGGTTGTCCGCCCCGGGAACCTTCACGGACTTCCCGCTCGACGTGATCAACACAGGTGGTGGCGACGACACGTATACGCTGTCCTCCGCCATTCCGGCTGGATGGACGGTAACGTTTTATGAAGACCTCAACTCCAATGGTATTCTCGATCCCGCGGAGATGGCGCCCGTCGTCGCGGTGGGTCCTGTGGCCGGAGGCGTAGAGGTCAATCTGATCGCACGGGTCGACGTGCCGGCGGGTACTCTGCCGGGCGTGAACGCAACGTCGTTCACGGTCACGTCGTCCAATAACCCGGCGCAATTGGACACGATCGCCAACACGGTGACGGTCAGCTCGCTGGCGTCGATCGTCTTTGCGCCCGACCAGGCGGGAAGCACCACGCCGGGTGGCACCATCTCCTATCCGCACACGATCACCAACACGGGTAACATCGCCGACACGTGGGATCTGACGTTCGTGTCGTCGCAGGGTTGGAGCTACGTGTTCTACGATGCGGCGAACAACCCGATCGCCACCGTGACCCTGGCGCCCGGCGCCATTGAAAACATCACGGTCCGGTTGACGGTACCCGCCGGCGCGACCGTCGGAACGGTAGAAACGGGAATCTTGACGGCCACGGGTCAGACGACGCCGGCGGTCGACATCGTCACCGATGTCACCGTGATCGTGGCCGGGAATCTCCAGCTCACCAAGTCGGTGCTGCCGCCGGGTAACCAGCTCCCGGGTACGGATCTCACCTATACGGTGGACTACCAGAACATCGGAACCGACGCCCTGACGGCGATCGTTGTATACGACGCGCTGCCGGTGTGGACGTGGTTCCAGGTCGGGTCGGCGTCGACCGGTACGCCACCGGCGTCGATCACGGCCGTCGGGATAGAGTACTCCAACGATAGCGGGGCGACGTGGGTGTATGCGCCGGCGAGCGGCGGCGGAGGAGCGACGGCCGGCTACGACGCAAACGTAACCAACGTTCGTTTTCTGTTTACCGGCAACATCGCGGCCGGAGACGGTTCGGCCGTTGGTCTCGAATTCGCCGTCCGGATCATCAACTAGCGTCCGGTCGACGAATATGTATTACCGGGTCGTGGACGGGCGGTCATGCGTGACCGCCCGTCCGCCCCGTTGCAGACAGGCGTAACCAAGGTGCAAAGGATTTGATGCGCAAGAACGCACGAGCACCAGACAAACGCATAAGCGCAAAAATAGCGAGAGTCCGGAAGGGAATTCCGGGCCTCGCTATTCGCACGTTTATGGGTGTGTTCCTGTTGTGCCTTATCGCGGCTGATGCTTCCGCGCAGATGCCACCGGCCGGGACGACGATCGTCAACCGCGCTACTTCTGACTACACCGAAGGCGGCTCCCGGCATCAGTCGGTGTCCAACGCGGTGGCCAACCGCGTACTCCCCGTCTACGTCATCGGACTCGCGCCGCCGGGGACGATGGCTTCGCCGGCGTACACTCTCACGGGCGCCGGCGGTGACACGCTGTACTGCGCCTTCGACCTCACCAACAGCGGCAACGCCCGCGATTCGGTCGCGGTCAGTTACGGCGTGATTCCGCCGTCGAACACCACGGTGACCGACGTCATCTTTTTTGACGACGCCAACGGGGACGGACGCTTCGATCCCGGAGAAGACGACCCGTCGTTCCTCGCGATTGACGCGGGGGGGACCGTGCGCATGGACGCCGGGGTCGTTCTGTCCGCCGGGGCGTTCGGGGGTGAGGCGTTCGTGGAGGTGCGGGCCGTCTCAACGGGTGACGCAACGGGCACGGTCCACACGAGCGTTATCCGCGTGACCAACACCGATCCGCCCGCGATGACGATACACCTCGGCCCCCGGGGCAACGCGCGGGCGCTTCCCGGCGGTGAGGGAAGCGGCGACGACGTCACCATCGGGTACACGGACTACTCGGCGACTTCGTACACGTTCGCCAACGACATCCTCAACGAGGGGGGCGGACCCGATTTCTTCGAGATCGCGCTGGATGACAGCCTTGTTCTGCTCCCCGACATACGCGTGACGTTCGCCGACTCGACTGGCGCGCCACTGCCTCAGTCTCCCGCAGCGCCGAACGTGTTTCTGGTCGGAATCGTCAATCCCGGGGAAACGTGGCCGGTGAGCGTGGTGGTATCGAGCGTCGGCGGACCGTTGTCCGGGGTGCTCGACCAGCCGTTGACGCTTCGTATTTTTGCCCGGTCGTCCGTCGACACTCTCCAGCAGAACTACACCGTCGATCAGCTGGTTCCCCCGCAGGATTTCAATCCCGCGGCTACACTACAGATCAACCAGGCGTTTCATCAGCAGGTCGCGTCTGTGGGTGACGTGATCACCCTGCTCGTGACGGTCCAGAATATTACCGACAGCCTGACGGTCGACAACATCGTTGTCGACGAATGGGCGCAATCGCAGCTGGATTTTGTTTCCAGCCCCGACTTCCGGCGCGAAGGAGGAAGGCTCATCTGGCGCCCGGGAAACCTGGCCGGCGGACAGTCGAAGACCGCGGTTCTCAAATACGTGGCCAACTCCAGGGTGAACCACGGTACCGCCCGCGCGACGGGCAGCGTGATCGGGGTTGCCGAATCGGGCGACGACGTGTGGGCCGGTCCGGCGGTGAGCACGATCCGGCTGGAAAACGGCCCGTTTGTGACCGACGCGGTGGTGCTGGGAGACGTCTACGTCGACGACAACGACAACGGCAAACGCGATTCCGGCGAAGCGGGCGTGCCCGAGGTCGAGGTGTACCTCGACAGCGGTGAATACGCCGTCACCGATTCGCTGGGCAAATTCTCGATTCCACGCGTTTTCTCCGGGTGGCGCGCAATCAGACTCGACGAGGGGACCATTCCGCCCGACATGGAGTTCTTCGTGCCGCTCGATTCGCGCGACGCGGGGCGGCGCGAGAACGAAACCCTCGTCCACGTGCTGCCCGGCGGCAATGCCCGCGTTTCGTTTCGTCTGCGCCGCATTCCGCCGCCCACCGAGACGGTGGACCACTCGATTTCCTATCACGAGCTGGTGAGCGTGACGCGCTTCGCGCGCCTCTACCAGGCGTTCGTCATTCCGAGCTCGCACTTCGGGATGGGGCGTGCCGGCCTCACCATCGACACCGCCGAACAGCTGCGTCCAGTCGTCGAGTTCCTGCACGAACACCCCGACTGGGGCGTATACGTCGAGGGGCACACGGACAGCATCCCGATTCACACCGAGGAATTCCCGTCGAACCGCGAACTGTCGCTGGTGCGAGCCGAAACGCTACGATCGTACCTGATATCGATGGGCATCGACCGTGGGCGTACCGTCGTGGCGGGGCACGGCGAGACCCGGCCTCTGACGACGAACGAGACGATCGAGGGGCGGCGGCTCAACCGCCGCGTCGAGGTGGGGCTGATTCCGCCGGGTGTGAAAATCGAAGACGGAGAGATACGCCGCGTCAGCGCGACGATCAAGGATCTAAGCGCTCTGCCCGACACTTTCATGGTCAACGTCCGCTGGGAATTTCACACGACACGCGAAGTGCCCGGCGATACCCGGCTGCGGATCGACCTGCCGTACCGTTTCCGCGACGCCCGCGTCCGGGTGACGATGGACGGCGAAACGGTGCTGCCGCGGGAAGGCGCCTGGCTGCTCGAGGGGTTCGCCCGGAGCCGCGCGGTGAAATGCGAGATCGAACTCAGGGCGGCTGAAGGCGACACGGCGTTTATTCGCGAAATCGAAGCGTACATCGACGTCGACGACCCCGAAGCGGGGGACGCGCCCCGGGTCGGGTCGGACGCGCTGTCCGCGCCGGTTGCCAGGCCGCGCAAGCAGTTCCGTATACGGCCGTCTGGCGCCGGCGGCGACGGCTCGCCGAAGACCATCGAGTTGATGGCGTGGAGCGATACGATCGTCGCGGTGCCCGTGGTCGCGGCGGCCGACACGCTGCCTCCCGATGCCGCTGGAGGCGCCCGGGACGCCGCCGATGACGATGCCGGGCACTTCAGGATACTCGACCCGCTCGACGGCGACGTGTTTTCCCGGGCGGACCAGATCAAGATCCGCGCCCGCGTTCCGCTGGGCGCCGACGTGAAGATCGGCGTTGGCGGCGAAACTCTGCCCGACGGCCACCTGGGCCACAAGGCCGTCCACGTCAAGGAAGGGTACGAGGAGATCACGTGGTTCGCCGTGCGCATCTATCCCGGCTGGAATACGGTCGAACTGCGGGCAAAACTCGTCGACGGCACAACTCTCGTCGACAGCGTGCACGTCGCACTCGCCGCGCGCCCCGCATCGGTGGAACCGCGGCGAAAGCGCGTGCTCATCTCCGCCGACGGACGATCGACGGACACGGTGCGATTCGAGGTCCTCGACGAGCGCGGGCTTCCGGTCGCGAACGGATTCGCCGCCACCGTTGTCGCGGGCGATTCGTTGGTATCCAATGTCGACGAGAAACCCGGTGTGCCCGGCCTGCAGGTCAACACGGTGTCGGGATTCGTCGAACTCAATATCCGGCCGGACCGCGGCACGCGCCGCCGCACCGTCGCCGTCGAGTGCGACGGCATATACGCCGAGTGCGACGTGTCGTACGTTTCGGCGGCCCGGCCGACGCTGGCGGCCGGAGTCGTCGATCTGCGCTTCGGTCACTACGAGACCGGAGGCAGCGGCAGCAGCGTGGGACTGGACCGTGTCGCCGGGGCGTCGAAGGCTGGCGCCACCGCCGACGCGCAAGCGCGTGTGTTCGTACAGAGCGCGCTCCCCCACGGCGCCGCTCTGACGGCGCGGCTCGACACGGAGACCCGTGAAGAAGAGCCGTTGCTCAAACAGGTCAACCCCGACGTTCAGTACCCGGTCTACGGCGACGGGTCAGAGCTGCGGTTCGCCGCGCCGTCACGAACGGGCAACTACGTGTCGGTCGACAAGGGAGAGTCGTTTCTGCGTTACGGCGACTTCCGGACGCCCTTCACCGGCGGGCGCTACCTGTACTATCACCAGGTCGCCACGGGCGTGACGGGGTCCCTCGTCGGCGACGACGGCGCCGTGCGCGTGTTCGTCACCGACACCGATTTCGCCACCTATCGCGACGAGTTTCCTTCCGACGGAACGAGCGGCTTTTATTATCTCCCACGAGCGCCCATCGTCATGAATTCCGAGAGGATCTTTCTCGAAACCCGCGAGCGTTACCAGGAAGAGGTCATTCTCGACCTCAAACCACTCGTTCGCAACCGCGACTACTTCATCAACCCCTTCGACGGGTCGGTCCTGTTCAAGGAACCCGTTCCCATAACGGACCGGTACTTCAACCCCGTGTACATCGTTTCGATCTACCAGGTCCGTACCGGCGTGGGCTCGCAGTACCTCATGGGAATGCGGGGAGATCTCGTCCGTGACCGCCGCTGGAACGCCGGCGGTACGGCGATCGCCAACTCGGGCGACGGGAGCCGTTACGCGCTCTACGGCGCCGACGGGTCGGTAAAGGTCAGAGGGATCACGCTGGGCGGCGAATTCGCCCGCAGCGAAGACGACGTACTCGGCGAAGGAAATGCGTACGTCCTCGAAGCCGGCCTCAACAACCGGTTCACCGATACCAGGCTTTACTTCCGCAGGGTCGACAGCGGTTACCACAACCCGTCGTTCATCGGGGGAGAGCAGGAAATCGGCACTCGCAAAGCGGGACTCAAGTCCCGGTGGTGGATGGGCAGCGGTGGACTCTCCTTCGTAGCCGACGGATACGTGCATGACCTGCACCGGTCGGGGGAGGAATATTCCACGCTGCTGGCCGGCGCCGATTTCCATCACCAGGCGTTCCAGTTCTTCGCCGGCGGCCGTACGGCGAAGGACCAGAACACCGAAGGAGAAAGATCCTCGATCCTCTCTGTGTTTGGCCTTTCGGCCGGCGGGCCGCGGCGTTCGGAGTTGCGGGCGCGATGGGAACAGAACCTCGGCGGCGAGACTACGCGCGACTATCCCGATCGACTGCAGGCGATGCTGGCGGTCCCGTTCGGCCAGCGGCTTCGCGTGACGACGAGTTACGAACACCTCAGCGCGTCGGGGCGTCCAGGCACTAACCAGTTCCTTGCCGGGCTGGAATCGCGCCTCGGCCCCCGGACGACCGCCTATACGCGTTACTCGATGAACCGCACGGCGAGCGCGGAGCGTATGGGGGCGATTGCGGGGTTGCGACAGGCGTTCCGGTTGCGGAGCAACGTGACGGGTACGCTGGGACTGGAGGGGTACCAGTCGATGGACGACGACAGCGAAGACGAGTATTTCGCCGTCAAGTCCGGCGTCGCCGCTCGCAGGGACAACGCCTACGTCGTCGAAGGCCGCTACGAGTATCGCTGGCAGCAGACGCGCCAGAAGCACCTCGTCCAGCTCATCGCCAACGCGCAGCTTCGAAGCGGCTTCACGTTGCTTTTGAGCGACGTGGTTTCGTACACGCCCGAAGTCCTGCGCAACGACGGGCTCCACTACCGCGGCAAGCTCGGCCTGGCGTACCGGCCGATCAGCGTCCCCGTCCAGTCGCTCTTTGCGTTGAAGAATTACTACGAGAAATACACGCCGGCGTTTCCGGACGGGATCACCTGGCGGCTGGTACTCAGCGCCGACTTCAATATCATGCCGGCACTCGCCCACGAGATACGCCTGAAGTACGCCCACAAGAGGGTGGAGGACTACAGCTACAGCATCGGCGTCAATACCGACGCAGACTTGTTGCTGGGACAGTACGTCTACCGTTTCGCCCGTTACTGGGACGTGGATGTGTGGGGGAGGGTACTCACCCAACGCCGTGGCACCACCGAAACCGGAACCGGTGTGGAGGTCGGGCGGTTGTTCTTCCGGTCGGTCCGCGTCGCTGTCGGGTACAGCGCGGGTGGATTCGAGGACCGTGACATCAGCGGAACTGATGCGTGGGCGCGCGGTTTCGGGCTGAGGGTGCAACTGATTCTGTCCGACTGGATAATGAACGAGTTCGGGGGAGCGCAACCGCAGTGAGACGCCGGTCCGGCACGAACCGGCGGTAACGGTTTGAGTTTGTGAAGAGTCGGGAAAGAAGTCGCTGGACTAGAATAGAAACGTCATACCGATGCGAATCGGTATGTAGCTCGTGTTCTCGCCATCCGGATTCGTTTCGCGCGTCCGGCCGATTACCTGCTTGGCGTCGATGAACAACCTCTGCGTCTTGCTGATGTCGATCTCGACGCCCGCACCGCCCTGGTAACCCGTCGTGTTGTCAGCGAAATTCAGATCCACGATCCAGTAACGAAAGTACCCGGCACCTATCAGGATATAGGGTCGAACGCTCGCTTTGGCGATCGGCTTGATCTTCAGGTTGATGAATACGGAGAGTATGTTCGCGTCGTTCGGCCGCAGGTCAGTGGAAAGAAAAAAGTTGTAGTCGGCTGCGATCGAGATCCCGATCATCGATTTCTGTGCTTCGAATTCGAGCACCGCGCCGAAGCTCGGATCGTAATTGTTCTCGAAAACGTCGGGGGAAAGAGGGACGCCCGTCCCCAGACCGATCGAGGTGCTCAGTTGAATGCCGCCGCTCTTCCGGGCGGACAACGCAGGTGTGGTGATCAACATTATCACGGCGGATAGCAAAATGGCGGTGCGCTTCATGCAGTATAACTCCCGTAATGACCTTGTTTTATTAAAGTTGGACATAAAAGCGGGTGGGCGCTCGGGAACCCCTCGGGAACCCAGGGATGTCCCCGTGAATATCGGTATAGTCTATCTGTAAACTACGCAAAGTCAAGCGTAAATTCAAGATCAAGAAATCGCGTGGACTGAATTTCATCCGTGTGTTACCGTCGGTAGCTACACACGTAAAGTAGTAAAGTAAGGAGAGTTAGACCCATGGCACAAGGTGGATTCGGGGACGAAATCAAGATCCCCAAGATACAGCTCCCCCGGCTGCCCGGAGGAGCGCTGAAAGGCGGCATCGTCGCCTTAGTTCTGCTGCTCATCGCGGCTTCCAGCTTCTACACCGTAGGGCCGGAAGAAATCGGGGTGGTACTGCGGCTCGGCAGGTTCGTGCGTACCTCTGACCCGGGGCTCCACGCCAAACTCCCCTTCGGGATCGAAAGCGTCACCAAGGTCCCCATCCAAAGACAGCTGAAGGAAGAGTTCGGGTTTCAGACCGTGTCCGCCGGCATACGCAGCCAATTCTCCGTGCGCGGACGCGAATCCGAGTCGAACATGCTGACCGGAGACCTCAACGCCGCCGTCGTCGAGTGGGTGGTCCAGTACCGGATCGTCGACCCCTACAAGTACCTCTTCCGCGTGCGCAACGTCCGTCTTACCTTTCGCGCGATGTCCGAGGCGGTCATGAGAGAAGTCGTCGGCGACCGTACCGTCAACGAGGTGCTCACCGTCGGCCGCCAGGAGATCGCGGATCTCGTCGAGCAGGACCTCCAGGGAATGTGCGACCAGTACGAGACCGGCATCAAGGTCGACCAGGTCGTGCTCCAGGACGTCAACCCACCCGATCCGGTCAAGCCGTCGTTCAACGAGGTCAACGAGGCGCAGCAGGAGAAGGAAAAGCTCATCAACCAGGCACAGTCCGAATACAACAAGGTCATCCCGCGTGCGCGCGGCGAGGCCCTGCAGACCATCTCGGAGGCCGAGGGCTACGCGCTCAGCCGCGTCAACACGGCGAGGGGAGATTCCGCCCGGTTTGTGGCGGTGTTCAACGAGTACCGCAAGGCGCCCGGCATCACGAAAAAGCGCATATATCTCGAGACGATGAACCAGATTCTGCCGCAGATACAGCGCAAGGTCGTCGTCGACCAGGATCTGAGGAGTATTCTGCCGCTGCTCAATCTGGAAACGTCGGCGAAGGGAGGTGAGGGACGATGAGGAATCTTCTGATTGTCATTGCATTGCTGCTCGCCGTTGTCCTTCGCGGCGCCTTCTACGTGGTCAGGGAGCCCCAGCAGGTCGTGATTACCCAGTTCGGAAAGCCCGTCGGAGATGCGATCATGAACCCGGGTCTCAAGTTCAAACTGCCGTTCATCCAGAAGGTTCACCGGTTCGAAAAGCGGTTCCTCGAGTGGGACGGCGATGCCAACGAACTGCCGACCAAGGACAAGCGGTTCATCTGGGTGGACACCTACGCGAGGTGGCGGATTACCGATCCGCTGTTGTTCTTTCAGCGTCTTCGTGACGAGCGCGGGGCACAGACCCGGCTCGACGATATACTCGACGGCGAAACAAGAAACGCCATCGCCAACCACAAGCTCGTCGAGTTGATCAGAACGACCAATCGCGAAGTTGTGAGCAGCGAGCTGGACCAGGACGAAACCAAACTCGACGATATCGAGGTCGGGCGCAACGCCATTCGCGAGATCGTACTCGCCGCGGCGCAGTCGAGGACTTCCGATCTGGGGATCGAAATACTCGACGTCCAGTTCAAGCGAATCAATTACGTCGAGGAAGTCCGCCGCACGGTGTACGAGCGGATGATCGCCGAACGGCGCCGGATTGCCGACCGCTTCCGCTCCGAAGGTGAAGGTGAAGCGTCCCGCATCCATGGCGAGAAGGAGCGGGAGCTCAAGCGGATCCAGTCGGAAGCGTACAAGGAAGCGCGGGAGATCAAGGGAGTGTCCGACGCCCTGGCGACCAGCATATACGCGGCGGCGTACGACCGGTCGCTGGACTCGCGGGAGTTCTACCAGTTCCTCAAGACGATGGAGATTTACGGACAGACACTCGACTCGCAGACGACTCTCATCATGTCGACCGACGGCGAGTTCTACAAGTATCTCAAATAGAGAGCACTGGTGCGATCCGGACCCGGAGGTAAGGTTAACCTCCGGGTCCGCAGTTTTTATTAGCCTATCCAAACTGAAGAGGTAGCTGTCCCATGGCGGATAACGGAGAGAATTCCCGTTCCGAAGAGTTCGACGTAGAGAACCGCGAGTGGCTCGAATCGCTCGACTACGTGTACCAGAACGAGGGTGCCGAGCGCGTCCAGGAGTTGATCCAGCGGCTGCGCGACCGGGCCCATTCCTACGGTGTCAGGATCGACTACCCCGGCAGCACGCCCTACATCAACACCATCCCCGTATCGCAACAGCCCCCCTACCCGGGCGACCGCGTGATCGAACGGCGAATCAAGAGTTTCATCCGCTGGAACGCGATGGCGATGGTTGTCCGCGCCAACCGCAAGTCGAGCGGCATCGGCGGTCACATTTCCACCTTTGGCTCCGCGGCCACGCTGCTCGAGGTGGCGTTCAACCACTTTCTGCGCGGCCACGGAGACGGGCACGAAGGAGACATTGTCTACTTCCAGGGACACTCGGCGCCGGGTATCTACGCGCGCGCGTTTCTAGAGGGGCGGATCGACGAAACCCACCTGGAGAATTTTCGCCGCGAGCTCGCCGACGGAGGTGGCCTCTCGTCGTACCCCCACCCGCGTTTGATGCCGGAGTTCTGGGAGTTTCCGACCGTGTCGATGGGGCTTACATCGATCACGGCGATCTACCAGGCGCGCTTCAACCGCTACCTCGAACAGCGCGGCATCAAATCGACGTCGCATCGCCGCGTGTGGGCGTTCCTCGGCGACGGCGAGATGGACGAGCCCGAGTCGCTGGGTGCGATCACGCTGGCGGCGCGCGAGTGCCTCGACAACCTCACCTTTGTCGTGAACTGCAACCTGCAGCGCCTCGACGGCCCCGTGCGCGGCAACGGCAAGATCATCCAGGAGCTGGAGGCGGCGTTTCGCGGCGCGGGCTGGAACGTGATCAAGGTGATCTGGGGAAGCGACTGGGACAAGCTGCTGGCCGCGGATTCCGACGGCGTGCTGGTCAAGAGGATGGGGGAGGTCGTCGACGGGTGCTTCCAGAAGTACGCCACGGAGGACGGCGCTTACATCCGCGAAGATTTTTTCGGCGCCAGCCCCGCTCTTTTGAAGATGGTGGAGAACTACTCCGACGAACAGATCCGCACACTCAACCGGGGCGGGCACGACCCGGCCAAAGTGTACGCCGCGTTCAAGTCGGCCGTCGAACACAAGGGACAGCCGACGGTGGTTCTGGCGTACACGGTCAAGGGGTACGGTCTCGGTGAAACGGGAGAGGGCCGGAACATCACCCACCAGCAGAAAAAACTCAACGAGGATGAACTGCGGCAGTTCCGGAACAAGTTCGGGATCCCCATCGACGACGAAAACGTGGCCGAGGCGCCGTTCTACAGTCCCGGCGAAGACAGCGAAGAGCTAAAGTACCTGCACGGACGGCGCAAAGAGCTGGGCGGCTACGTGCCCGAGCGCGTCGCAGACGCTCCCGCGTTGAAGGCCCCACCGCTGGATACCTTTGCTGAATTCCTCGAAGGGACGGGCGATCGCGAGGTGGCGACCACGATGGTGTTCGTCCACATGCTTTCCAAGCTGTTAAAAGACAAGGAGATAGGGAGGTACATCGTTCCCGTCGTGCCCGACGAGGCGCGCACGTTCGGGATGGAGGCGTTGTTTCGGCAGGTGGGGATTTACTCGAGCCGCGGCCAGCTCTACGAGCCGGTCGACGCGGAGAGCCTCCTCTACTATAAAGAGGCGACAGACGGCGCGATCCTCGAAGAGGGGATCACGGAAGCGGGTTCGATGGCGTCGTTTATCGCGGCGGGTACGGCGTATTCGACCCACGGCATCAATATGATTCCGTTTTATATCTACTATTCGATGTTCGGCTTCCAGCGCATCGGCGACCTGATCTGGCTGGCCGCCGACCAGCAGGCCAGGGGATTTCTGCTCGGCGGGACCGCCGGCCGGACGACGCTGGCAGGGGAAGGCCTCCAGCACCAGGACGGCCAGAGCCATCTGCTCGCCTACCCGGTGCCGTCGCTGCGCGCTTACGACCCGGCGTTCGCCTATGAACTCGCCGTCATCGTACGCGAGGGCATCCGCCGCATGTACGAGGAGAACATCAAGGAGTTCTATTATCTCACCGTGATGAACGAACCTTACCCCCAGCCGCCGATGCCTCCCGGCGTCGAGGAGGGGATACTGCGCGGCATTTACCGGTACCAGCCGTTGTCGGCAGAGCCGTCCGACGGCACCGTCCACCTGCTCGGCAGCGGTACCATCCTCAACGAGGCGATCGAGGCGAAGAAGATCCTCGAGGAGCGGTTCGACGTGCCGGCCGACGTCTACAGTGTCACGAGTTACAAGGAGCTGTATATGGACGCGCTGGCGGCGGAGAGGTGGAACCTCCTTCACCCCGGAGAAACGCCGCGCGTGCCTTATCTGTCGCAGGTGCTCGGGGACCAGAAGGGAGTGTTCGTGGCTGCCAGCGACTATGTCAAGACGTTGCCGGCGTCGATTTCGAAGTGGATCCCGGGGCACGTCGAGTACCTGGGCACGGAGGGTTTCGGACGCAGCGAGGACCGCGCGTCGTTACGCGATTTTTTCGAGGTCGACGCCCGTTACATCGCGTTGGCCGGGTTGTCCGCGCTGGCGCGGGTGGGGCAGATAGAGCCGTCCGTCGTCAAGAAGGCCATCGAAGAGCTGGGGATCGATCCCGGCAAGAAAAACCCCCTCGTGGACTAGCACTCTGCAGGCAATAAAAGGAATAAAAAGATGATCGAGGAAATCCGTCTCCCCGAGATATCCGAAAACGTCGAAACGGGTGACGTTACCCGCGTGCTGGTGTCGGTTGGCGATGCCGTCGAGATCGACACTCCGCTCGTCGAACTGGAAACGGAGAAGGCTGTGTTCGAGGTGCCGTCCACCGTGGCCGGTACGGTGACCGAGGTGCTCGTCCAGGAAGGCGACTCGGTCAGCGTCGGCCAGACGCTCGTCAAGGTCGAAACGGCCGCGGGCGCAGCGGAAAAGTCACCCACTGAATCGCCGGCACCAAAGGAAGAGGCGCCGGTCGCGGGCGTTACGGAAAAGTCACCCGCTGAATCACCGGCGGCCCGCAGGCCGCCGCCCGCCGCGGCGCCAAGTGTGCGGCGCCTCGCTCGCGAACTGGGAGTCGACATCTACCGTGTGCAGGGGACCGGCAAGGGGAGCAAGATCTCGGCGGCCGACGTCAAGCTCTTCGCGAAGGGTGTTATCACCGCGTCGGCAACGGGCACCGCGCCGCCGCCCTCGCTGTCCCGGCCGCTCCCGGATTTCTCAAAGTTCGGTGAGATCGAACGCACGCCCATGTCAAAGGTCCGCCGGTTGACCGCCGACAACCTGACGGTGGCGTGGACGACGGTGCCCCAGGTGACCCAGTTCGACAAGGTCGATGTCACCGACCTCGAGGCGATGCGCAAGCGGCACGCGAACCGGGCCAAAGAGGCCGGCGGCAAGCTCACCATGACGGCCATCCTTCTGAAGGCGTGCGCGGGTGCGCTCAAGAATTTCCCCGACTTCAACGCGAGCGTGGATATGGCGGCGGGCGAAATCGTCCACAAGAAGTACGTCAATATCGGTGTCGCGGTGGACACGGAGAGGGGATTGCTCGTGCCCGTGATCCGCGACGTCGACTGCAAGAACATCATCGAACTCGCCGTCGAGCTGACGGAGATATCACAGAAGGCCCGCGACAAAAAGATCATGCCCGACCAGCTCGAGGGGGGAAACTTCACAATATCGAACCTGGGCGGAATCGGCGGCACGTATTTCTCGCCGATCGTGTACGCGCCCGAGGTGGCGATCCTGGGCGTGTCGCGCGCCGAGAAGCGGCCGCGCTGGGTGGGATCGAATTTCTCGGCGCGGTTGATGATGCCCCTGTCGCTTTCCTATGACCACCGCGTCATAGACGGCGCGCAGGCGGCGAGATTCACTCGATTCCTGGCCGAAGCGCTGGAAGACCCCGTATTGCTGGCGCTGGAAGGATAGACGGATGGCGGAGAGCAAAGTACAACTTGCCGTAATCGGAGCGGGACCCGGAGGCTACGCGGCGGCATTCCTCGCCGCCGACCTCGGTATGAGCGTGGCGCTGATCGACAGGGCGCAAAACCCCGGCGGCGTGTGCCTCTACCGTGGGTGCATCCCTTCGAAGGCGCTCCTTCACGTGGCAAAACTCATGAACGAAGTCGAGGACGCGCGGCAAATGGGAATTGATTATCCCCCTCCCGACGTCGACCTCGACAAACTTCGCGGCTGGAAAGAAAGCGTGGTCGAGCGCCTGACCGGCGGACTCGGCCAACTCTCGGAGCGCCGCAAAATCCATTACGTTCAGGGCACCGCGACCGTTCGCGACGCCCACACGGTAGATGTCGTCACCGGGGATGGTACGGGCGAAGTGATATCGTTCGATCACGCGATCGTTGCCACCGGTTCGCGCCCGGCCGAAGTTCCCGCGCTCGCCCTGGAGTCTCCACGGGTGCTCGATTCGACGTCGGCGCTCGACATCGAGTCCGTGCCGGAATCGCTCCTCGTCATCGGAGGCGGCTACATCGGCCTCGAGCTGGGGAGCGTCTACGCCGCGCTGGGAACGAAGGTGTCCGTCGTCGAAATGCTTCCGGGCATCCTGCCCGGCGCCGACCGCGACCTGGTCAACGTGATGGCGAAGCGGATCAACGCGAAGTTCGATGCGATCAAGGTCAATACTACCGTAGTAAAAATGGCGGAAACGGACGCCGGGGTCGCCGTGACCATGGAGGGCGATGGCGCCGGCGAGGCGGTGTTCGAAAAAGTGCTCGTTTCCGTCGGGCGCCAACCGAATACCGACGGTATCGGTCTCGAGAACATCAAAGCCGTGATAAACGATCGCGGATTCATCGAAGTCGACGCACAGCTGCGAACGGCCGAGCCCTCGATATTCGCCATCGGCGATGTCGCCGGCGAGCCGATGCTCGCGCACAAGGCGTCCCACGAGGGCCGCACGGCGGTCGAGGCGATTGCCGGGCACAAGGTTGCTTTCGAGCCCAACGCGATACCCGCCGTGATCTTCACCGACCCCGAGATCGCGTGGGCCGGTCTGACCGCCACCGAAGCGAAGGAAAAGGGAATCGAAGTGGAAGTCGCAAAGTTTCCGTGGGCCGCTTCGGGGCGCGCCCTTACGCTCGAGCGGACCGACGGGTTGACCAAGCTGGTTCTCGAGCCGGGGACCGGCCGCATACTCGGTGTAGGCATTGTGGGCACGGGCGCCGGCGACATGATCGCCGAAGGCGTGCTCGCCATCGAGATGGGCGCCAACGCCACCGACCTCAAACTCACCATCCACCCCCACCCCACGTTGTCCGAAACGGTCATGGAAGCCGCCGAGGTCTTCTTCGGCCAGAGCACCCACGTCCACCGCCCCCGCCGTGGATGACGGCCGGCGGGACGCTCAGCATGAATCGTTGATCAATTGAAGAGGATTGTCGCCTCTTCCTGGGTAAGTACCCAGAACGTGTAGACGGCCAGCGCGGTGCCGAAGGGAACGTTCAGTACGTTCATGGCGCCGACGACCAGTGTGAGAAATCGACTCCAGCCGCGGCGTTGGAACAGGCCGTAAGAGGCGAAGAGACCGGGAATGGACAAGACGAAGACGAGTGACGCGACCGCCGTTCCCACGGTCGACGTGATAAAAATCGCTTCTTCGTCACCCGACAGAAGACCGCCGCCGACGATCGCGGTGAACACGATCGCCGCGGTCAGCACACCGATCAGGCTCAGGGCGAGGTAGCAGCTGGCGAGCAGGGTCACGTGCTTGTCCATCGGGCTGACGGGGCTTCCCGTGTTTGCGTTCATATTCTGTGCGCCTTTCGCAGGTTTTTCCGGATGTACATCCGGAGATACAGCTCTCCGACGGTTTTATTCATAACTCGAGTTCCATTGTTCTGATCTCCAGTCTACGCAGGCGTTTCACCGAGGTTACACGGGTTTGGTCGGTTGCCCGGGTTCCGGAACGGACCCCATGGCGCCTCCAATGGCCTCACTGCGCCGTAAGTTGGCCTGTTCTATTCTGGTACGATAATTGCGATTTACCCGGCGGACGTCAGTCCGGGACAGGAGGCCGAACCTCAAAGCTCCGGGATGAGCGCGATTCCGGCCCCGCGACCGGGCCTCGAGCCCGCAACAAAAAGGGACGTTGGGTAATGAGAAGGAACAACAAGGAAATATCGGACATCGCCCGAGGCGCCCTGACCGGCTGCCGGCGCGCCGCGCGCTGCTTGGGCCGTGCAACCCGGTTTCTCAAATTCGCCCGCCCCGTTTTGCAAAGTGGTTTCCGCCGTCGGGCGGGATTCACGCTCATTGAAATGGCGTTCGCCTGCGAGGTGATAATGCTCCTGACGCTGATCGGGTTCAACGAGACCCGGAGGGTCAGGGAACACGCCCGCGTCGCGGCCTGCCTCGGGTACCAGTCGTCCGTCCAGCGAGCCCTCTGGGGCGATTACGCCCTGACCGGGGACTTCCCCGACAACCTTGCCGCCGCTTTAGATCAGATGCCTACCTGTTCTCTCGGCGATGACTTCAGCTACAAGGGCGGCCTCGTGAGTGGGTTCTTCGGCGACTATTATCTCCGCTGCGACCACAATCACTCCTATGTGGGCGTGCTGTTCATCGACAGCGGGGCCTACCTCTCCTCCAAGCCGATCTACAACCTGGCGACGGCCCGCGGTAACATCTGACGGCCCCCCCCCGGGGACAAATTTCGCTTGCGATAATTGCATAACCGGCTATAATGTATGGCGTTGTAAAATTGCGCCACCTTCGGCCTGATTCCTCCGGCCCGGCCCGGTCGAATATCCGCATACCGTTCGTGTATGCGACACGTGCAGGCGGCGCAAAACGCCCGGTTTAATTAGATTTCCGGGGAACCCGGTCGGGCGATTTCCCGTACATGTGATTATTACTGCTACCCCGAACCGGAGGAGAATCCCTATGTCTATGTTTGCGAAGGCGCAATGCGCCCGCACGGGCTATGTAATGGTTGCCGCTGTCATAGCGGCGGCATTCCTGCTGTCAATAATTGCCCTGCCGGCGCACGCCGGAGAGTGGGCGGGCAAGGTCGAGACGGTCAAGGGCGTTAAATACGTCAGGAATCCGGCCCAGCCGATGCAGGGGCCGACGACGGTCAAAATGGAAGCCCTGTGGGAACTGGGCGGGGAGACCGACGACGAGGACGAGTTCTTCGGCGTGATCTCCGATATCGAGATCGACGACGAGGGCAACGTCTACCTGCTCGACTCCCAGCTGTCGGAAATCAAGATCTTCACAGCCGAGGGCGAGTACGTGAGGACGATCGGGCGCGAGGGCGAAGGCCCCGGCGAGTTCCGCCTGCCCTCCCGTATATTCTTCACCGAGGACGGCAATATCGGCGTCATGCAGACCGTTCCCGCGAAGATCGTGCTGTTGACCCCGGAAGGCGACCCGGTGGGTGACCACCCGCTGCCCGAGCCCGAGGACGGCGGGTATCAGGTTCTCACCAGCGGACAGGCCAGCAAGGGCCAGCTCGTTCTCGCCATGGCGAGAACAAAGCTCGCCGAAGACCAGAGCAGCTGGGCGCGCACGGACTTTCTCACGCGCATCGACTCGGAGGGCAACCAGCTGGCGGAATACTGCACCAAGACGTCGACGATCAATTTTGCCGACGCCGTGCTGAATTTTGCCGAATGGGACACGTTCGAGCGCCGCTGGGTGGTTGCGCCCGATGGCAAGGTATACGCGTGCGAATCCCACGCTGACTATGAAATCACGGTGTTCAACGCCGACGGTTCGATCGACAAGAAAATCACCCGCGACTACAAGCACCGCGCCGCTACGGCGGAAGAAAAAGAGCTCCTCGAAAAGATGATGGAGCACTTCGCCCAGTCGATTCCCAATTGCCGCGTCGAGATCGAGGACAACGTCAAGGACATCGAGACGTTCAATATTCGTGACGACGGGTCGATCTGGGTCATGACATCCGACGGCAGTCACGACTATCCCGACGGAACCGTAGGTGTGTTCGACGTGTACAACAAGGACGGCCAGTTCGTCAGGGCAGTGACGCTCGAGGGAGACGGAGACGCCCAGGACGACTACTATCTGTTCGTCAAGGACCGCTTCTACGTCGTGACCGACTTCATGCAAGCCGCCATGGTGGCGCAGGGGGCGACCGGCATCTACGACGAGGACGAAGATGCCGAGCCGATGGCCGTACGTTGTTACAAGCTGGACGGCGACCTTCTGTCCGCCCGCTAAACCCGTAAACGCAATTCATGCGCCGACCGTACAGGCGCCGCGCCGGTGGTATTGAGCCGCCGGCGCCGCCCCGCGGCGGCGCGACCCTGGAGGGAGTACCAGTGTTCCGGTTCCAACCCCTGTTCGCCGTACTGGCGACGGTCTCTATCGCCTTGATTCTCGCTGCGTGCGGGAGCGATAATCAGGCCGCCGAAAATGCCGATGGCGACAGTACCTCGATTGCTTCTGCCGGTGGGTCGATGGAGTCCGACGGCGAAAACTTCGGTCAGGGCGACGAAGAGAAAGAAAAACCCAAAGAGAAGAAGAAAAAGAAGGA
>CBDUWU010000014.1:0-27800 GCA_965371015.1 uncultured bacterium
CCCTTCACGATGGCTCCGTCGCCGACACTCTCGACTCTATCGTGGAGAGCGGTTCGACGTACGAAGAAGATGGAGCTGTGTATTTCCGGTCCACCGACATGGGGGACGACAAGGACCGCGTACTCGTAAAGGGCGACGGCAACCCGACCTATTTCCTGGCCGACGTCGCGTACCACAAGAACAAGTACGATCGCGGGTTCGGCAAAGCGATCGACCTGCTCGGGCCCGACCACCACGGGCACGTTCCACGTATGAAAGCGGCAATGTCGGTAATGGGCGCCGCCCGGGACTGGCTGGAAGTACTGATCGTCGGATGGGTCCGACTGTTGGAGGACGGAAAACCGGCGGGTATGAGCAAGCGCAAGGGTGAGTTCGTAACGCTTCGAGAGCTGGTCGACGATGTGGGGGCCGACGTGGCGAAATACTTTTTTCTCATGAGGCGCGCCAACTCGCCGCTCGATTTCGATCTGACGCTCGCGCGCAAGCAGTCGGACGAAAACCCCGTGTACTATGTCCAGTACGCGCACGCGAGGATCTCCAGCGTGGTAAGATTCGCGCAGGAAAAGGGGTATGACTACGACCCGGGGAACGTAGACGCCGGGCTCCTTTCCGATGACGCGGAGCGCCAGCTCATGCTGCTCCTGTTGTATTTTTCGCATGTCGTAGAGGGGGCAGCGCTCAGCAGGGAGCCGCACCGGCTGACTGTCTACGCGCAGGAACTGGCGACCGCTTTTCACCAGTTCTATCACGAATGCCGGATAGTTTCCGACGACAAGGCCCTGTCCGCCGCGCGCCTTCTGCTCGCCGACGCGACGAAGCAGGTACTCAAGAACACGTTGACGCTGCTGGGAGTCGGAGCCCCGGCCAGCATGTGATCCGCACATAACCACGAAATTTTCTGCAAGGAGATCGATTGTATGAACGCCGGAGGCCGCAACGAGAAACTACTAATCGTCGGATCGGTTGCCTTCGATTCGGTGGAAACCCCAACGGGCAACGTCGAAATGGCGATGGGGGGGTCCGCCACATTCGCGTCGATCGCGGCCAGCTACTGGTGCCGGCCGCTGCCGGTCGGCGTCGTCGGCGAGGACTTCGGCGAACCGCAATTGCGCCGATTCACGGACCAGGGAATTACCACCGAGGGCATCGAGCGGGTTGAGGGCAAGACCTTTCACTGGCGCGGCCGCTACCACGACGACTTCAAGGGGCGGGACACGCTCGAGACGGCCCTGAACGTGTTCGAATCGTTCGATCCCGTGATCCCTGAGGCGTTTCGGGATTCCCGCTACGTTCTTCTCGGCAACATCGATCCGGGGCTCCAGATGAAAGTCCTCGACAAGTTGTCGGCGGCCGAACTCGTCGCCATGGACACGATGAATCTCTGGATAGATATCGCCAGGGATGCGCTGCTCGAATTATTACCGAGGGTCGACATTCTCATCATCAACGACGAAGAAGCGATCCAGTTGAGCGGCAGTTCCAGTGTGCTGGGCGCCGCGCGAACAATTCTAGAGATGGGGCCGCGTTATCTCGTAATCAAACGCGGCGAATATGGAGCGCTTCTTTTCGGCCCGGACGTATGTCTTTTCGTTCCGGCGGTACTTCTCGAGACCGTCGTCGACCCCACGGGTGCCGGCGATTGTTTCGCGGGTGGATTCGTCGGCAGGCTGGCGAGCGCGGGGAAGCTCGACCGGAACACGCTGGGGTCGGCCCTCGTCGATGGAACGGTGATCGCAAGCTATTCGGTCGAAGCGTTTTCTGTTGACGGGATATGTGGTCTGACCGATGACCGCATCGCCGACAGACGTTCGTCTCTCGAACGCATGATCCGACTTTGATGTTACCGAAACTGTCGGCCGCCGACTGTTTTTTGGTGATCACAAACGGACATTGTGGTATAATATCGTTTCTGCGGCTTTCCTTTCGCCGCGAATCAATGATCTTCGCATTGGGGTAAAGCGCCGCCGGTTTCCCGGTGGATATTATTTGATGCCATTACAACAGCTTACACGGGACGACGTCAGGAGAGCCCAGGAACTGGTCGGTCGCATCAGGGGGGTAACTTCCTGCCATATCTCGACGAACAACTCGGGCGAGATTACGGAGGTCCACGTCGTTTCGACGTCGGACAAGTCGCCGAAGTTTATCGCCCGCGATGTCGAAACGTGTCTGAAGGCCGAGATGAATCTGGATGTCGATCACAGGACAATCGGCGTAGTGCTCTTCGACCAGACCGAAGGGGAAGAGCCCGACCCGACGGTGCAGGACGCCGTTCCGGCTGTACATGAGCTCTCCGGTACCATGCCCGGGGAGGGCGACATCGTAGAGTTTCCGGTCGAAGAGTACGCCTCCCGCATTTCGTTTCACAGCGTGAACATTTATTTCTCCGATGATACCACCAGGGCAGAAGTCGAACTCAGCCGCGACGGCGACGCCGCGTTCGGAAGCGCGCAGACCGACAAGCCGGCCCTTTCACCTCTCGAAGTCATCGCCGAAGCTACCCTCGAAGCGGTTTCGGATTACCTTGACGAAGTATCGAGGCTGTGTTTACTTGGTGTGCGGCGTGTCGCTTTCGGCGACACGACCGCAATTGTGGTGCGAGTAGACCTGGTCAACGGCCGGGACCGTAAAGCCCTCGCGGGTACTTCCGTCGATTCAGGAAACGAAAACCAGACGGTTGTATTCGCGACGCTGGACGCAATCAACCGCGTTCTCGGAAAGCTGGACGTCAAGAGCTCGGTCGAGTACAAAATCAAATAGTTGTGAATAAAGCTCCGGTTAACGCCTCGGTTCTTTTCAAGGCGTTCTACGTTTGCTACATCGTCTTTGGGTTCGCCTTTTTTGCCTACTTGATGCAGGATTTTCCGATCGACCGGTTCAGGGAAATCCTGCTTTTTATCGCCCTCATCGTTGTCGCCGATACCGCCCAGATTACCCTCCCCAGGGGGGGCGCGTCGATTTACGCGTCCAGCCCGATCGATCTGGCCGCGATCGTGCTGTTCGGGCCCGGCGCAATAGCGCTGATCGAGGCCGTGGCGTCGTTTTTTACCGAGGTGTTCATCCAGCGCCGGCCGGCTATGAAGATCGCGTTCAACGTCCCGCTCCTCATCGTCACCGTCGGAGCCGCCGGGCTTACGTATCACGCGTTCGGGGATTCGTGGACATCGATCGACTCGTGGCGGTTCATTGTACCGCTTTCCGCCAGCGGATTCGTGTACTACGCCGTCAATACGATGTCGATAAGCATGGTCATCGGATTGAGCACCGGTAAGAATCCTCTGGTCATCTGGAAACAGAATTACATGTGGACGTTCTTCCACGTGCTCGCCTTCATTCCGCTGGGCGCCATTATCTCGCTGATTTATGTGAGTCACGGGCCCTGGACGATACTGCTGTTCATCGTGCCGATTTTTCTGGCGAGGTACAGTTTCAAGCTGTACGTCGACATGAAGGAGGCGCACATCAACACGGTCGGGGCGCTTACCTCCGCTATCGACGCCAACGATCCGTTCACCCACGGTCACTCCTACCGGGTGTCGCGGTATGCCCTGCGCATCGGCAACGCGATGGGGTTGTCGTCGCGGGACCTCGAAATACTCGAGTACGGGGCGCTGCTTCACGATATTGGCAAGATCGCGATCCAGCATGACATCCTCCTGAAGCCGGATCGGCTTTCGGATCAGGAATTTCTCACACTCAAGCAGCATCCGACGATCGGCGCCGACATCGTGGAGAACCTCAAATTTCTCAAGGAAGCGGCCGTTCTGGTGCGGTACCACCACGAGCAACCCAACGGCAGGGGGTACCCCGACGGGCTCAAACACGACGAGATACCGGTGGGGGCGAGGGTAATCCTGGTTGCGGATGCTTTTGACGCGATGACGTCGGATCGTCCGTACCGCAAGGGGTTGTCCGTCGAAAAAGTGATCGAACAGCTGGAAACCTACAAGGGGGAGCAGTTCGACCTGGAGATCTCCGATCTCGCGCTCAAGCTCATTCGCACCGGCGAGTTCCCGCTCATCGTGGAGACGGATTCGACGACGGCTATTTACGAATCTCTGCGCGAGCGGTTATAATTGCCGGACCGAGGTGAAATCATCATGAAATACGAAGATTCCGGTGTCGACATCGACAAGGCCAATCAGGCCACCAAAGCCATTTCCGGGTTCGTCAAAGCGACGTGGGGCGAAAACGTCCTGTCCGAGGTGGGGCAGTTCGGCGGGTTGTTCCGCGTGCCGGGTGAATACGAAGACCCCGTGCTGGTCAGCAGCATGGACGGTGTGGGGACAAAAATCATGGTTGCCCAGCGCGCAGGCCGGTTCGACACGGTCGGCCAGGACCTCGTCAACCACTGTGTCAACGATATCCTGGTCCAGGGCGGGCGGCCGCTGTTCTTCCTCGACTACCTCGCCGCCGGGTCGCTCGACCCGGGTACGATGATCGCGTTGGTAAAGGGGCTGGGGATCGCTTGCGAGCAGAACGGGTGCGCGTTGATCGGCGGCGAAACGGCAGAGATGCCCGGGCTCTACCAGGGCGAGGATTTTGACCTGGCCGGCACCATTGTCGGTGTGGTCGAACGCTCGCGTATTATCGACGGGTCGGGCATCGTGCCGGGTGATGTGGTTTTTGCGCTGCCGTCGAGCGGCCTTCACACCAACGGGTATTCGCTGGTACGGCGGCTGGTCTTTGATGAACTCGGACTGGGCGTCGACGACCACATTGACGAATTCGGCTGCACCGTTGCCGACGAATTGCTCAAGGTCCACGTTTCTTATCTGCATGCGGTAAACGAGCTGGAACAGTCGGTCCCGATCAAGGGGTTGGCGCATATAACCGGTGGCGGGCTGCTGGATAACTTCCCCCGCATCCGTCCCGACGGCTGTGGCGCCGTGATCGAGTCGGGGACCTGGCCGGTACCCCCCGTGTTCGAGTTTTTGCGGAAAAAAGGAGAGATCCCCGACGCCGAGATGTACCGCGTGTTCAACGTTGGTGTGGGGATGCTCGTTGTGGTCGGAGCCGCCGACGCCGGTAATGTTCCCGCGGCGCTCGCCGGAATGACCGTCTACAGGGTGGGCGAAGTCAGGGAAGGAAACCGCACCGTCGATATTCGTTGACCGCGCGTCGTCGCGCTAGTTGGACGGCATAACGACCAGCCCGACACGTTCGCCGTACGGTCCAGCGGTCGATATGGACTCCGGGTCCATGCCCTGCGCCGGATCGGGAAACAGCTCGGACAGGACCTGCTGCCCGACGTCGTAAATTAGCAGCATGTCATTATACGTGTCGATCGTGTATAGAATCGGGTTGCCTCCGCGCCGGATGGCCAGATCGCTCATGACCCCCGCCTCTTCTTTCGTCCCCGTTCCGCGGCTGAAAAAGTCCAGCACCACGGATTTCACTCCCGCCGGCGTTACCTGGAGAATCGTCTTGTTGGCGCCGTCATCGTCGACGAGGATAAAGATCGTCCCGTCGTCGTTGCACTCCATGCCGCGCGCGCCATTGGCTTCGGCCGCGGAGAGCTGGACCACGACCTCGGTCGGGCCCTTCGCGACCAGCGTGTCGAGCGGCAGCCTCCGCAAGGTGTTGTCGGCGAGGTAAATGAAGTAGATGTCCTCGTACCACGAGTTCTGCGGGTTGAGGTCGACCGCCACCGCATCGAAGTTGGCCTTGTCTGCCGCCTCGCCACTGTAGGTCGCCTCGGAGAATCGCTGCAGCGGGTCGCGGCATCTTACCACAAACGGCCCGAACTTATCGCAGCCGGCCAGCACCCCCATCGGCGCCGTCGTCAGTTCACTCCCGAAAACCGTCTCCAGGGACGCGAAGTGCTCCACCTGCGTGTTAAGCCGGACCTTGACGACTTCTTCGAACACGTCCTGCCAGGCGAGAAAGAAGTCGCCGCCCGAGGAGAAGGCACAGTCTTGAACGGGTATCCGGCCTCCGAACTCGTCGTCGTACCTGGCGAATGACGACGGCCGGAACTCGCCCGTCATCGGCAGCCTCACCACGCCGGTGACGGGCACGCCGCCCGAGGTATTCAGCCTGGATTCTCGCGTGAAGAGCAACAGGTCCTTTTCGAACAAGCCCCCCCCCGGGTTGAATTTTTGGACGAACTCCGGGTCTTCTTCCGTACAGAAATACACCCCTCCCGTTGCCGTAAACACGACCGATATTTTGGTTTCGCCCGTGAGTTCGGCGAGGACCCGGTTGGTGCCGGGGACGGGATCCAGAGTAAAAGACACCGGTGCGAGGCCGCGTCCGTCGGTCGCCATGGTCGTCTGCGAAACAGTGCCGCCGCCTTCGACGACGGTAAACCGGACCACGAAACCGGAGGCGTCGCTCCCGTCGTGGTACTGGACCCTTACCACGAGGGGTGCGGGGAGCGGAGTCCCCGCTTTGGACTCCTGACCGTTACCGGATTCGATGAACAGGATCGAGGGCATGACGACTTCTTCGGTACTCTCGCAGGCGGCGAGCGATAGTATCGCCGGCACGACCGCGACGGCGCTCAATAAGCTGATAATTGCACGGAAACGCATGTTGGCCCCTTCGAAGTGCTGATGGTTTCTTCTCGGCTCGGACGTGGGAGATCGGGTCAGGGGGTACCTATCACCCCAAAAAATAACGCTTTGTCAAGACCGGTGGCAAGCCTGAATCGCACATCTTGCCCCGGTTGTGCAGGCACCCGGAGTGTCAAATAAAATTGACACTCCGTCAAGATCACTTGACGATCCACTTAATCTACTACACATAACTAAGTTAAAGAGTTTTTTCTCCTTTACGCGCCCCGGACTGTCAAATAAAGTTGACACCACAGTTCGACATCTGCAAGACTCACGGGGAACTATCTGGAATACTACGACCCTAAGAGGCTGTATTATAAGCAATTATAAATTATATGGAATTATTTGCCGCGATGGTACGCGACTTGCCATAACGGGTAACTGTAGCAGGCAAATCGCAGAAGGGCAGACAAGCCCGGAGCGGCAGTTTAAATCAGCATTGAATATCCGCACTGGAAGTTGGAGCAACGGAAGGCAAGATAATGCGTTACTTGATCTTTGCAAACCTGGGTCTCATTCTTAGCGCCCTCGCTATCCTCGGCAAAAGCACCTGGGGCAAGAGCGTCTGGGGCAGCTAGGCGAGAGTGAATAAAGGGCCCGCTTATGCGGGCCCTTTATTTATTTCCGCTTGCGGGTAAACGCGCGGCGGCGGGGGATGGAAGTTTTGTTAACACCTTGTTTTCCAGAGTGATATACTAATTTTGATGCTGCGGGAGATCGGATGAGCGGCGTGTCGAAGCACAATAAAAACGGAGAACACACTCCCGGCGACGTTTTTTCCGAACTGGACCGGTTCGAAAAGGACCTCGACGACTCGGAAACAAAGCCGGAGGGACGGGAAAACATCGAAGGGCTGCGCCTCGAGCTCAACCGGCTGCAGCGTTCCTATGGTGTCGTCCAATCGCTTCTCGACGTCAGCATATCCCTCACCTCGACCCTCAATCTCAAAGAACTCCTTGAAAACGTCGTCGACAGCATTCTCGAAGTGACGGGATGCCAGCGTGGATTCCTGATGCTCCGCGGTGAGGACGGGTCTCTGTCGCTCGAAATCCGCCGCGGCGCGGGACAGGACGCATGGCGGCGCGAAGACCTGGAGATCAGCAAAACGGTCGTACGGGAAGTCGCCGATATGCTGACCCCGGTGTTCAGTTCTAACGTTACTGAATTCAAGGACGTGGTTGTGAGCGAGAGCATCCATATGCTCAACATCCACACGGTGGTCTGTTTGCCGCTCGAATTCGAAGGCGACCTGGTCGGCGTGATCTACGCTGACAGCAAGTTCGTTTCCGACAAGTTTCTTGATTCCGACGTCAGAGTGATGAACGCGTTTGCCGCCCAGGCGGCAGTCGCGATCAACAACGCGCGCCGCCACGGCGAACTCACCCTTCAGCGAGAAGAACTGGAAGAGCAGAACGTTTCGCTGCGGCACAAGCTGGGCGAGGAATTCGCCGTGTACGGTATGATCACACACGATCCGGGAATGACGGAAATTCTCGAAGCCGTCGGCAAGATAGCGCCCAGCGATATCAATGTGCTTATAACTGGAGAGAGCGGGACAGGCAAGGAGTTGCTCGCCCGCGCCGTTCACGAGAAGAGCAATCGAGGCGGACGTTGTTTCGAACCGGTAAACTGTGCGGCGATTCCGGCCGGTCTGGTGGAGAGCACGTTCTTCGGCCACAAGCGGGGATCGTTCACCGGGGCGGTCGAGGACCGCGCCGGTGTTTTCGAGGTGGCCGACGGGGGAACCCTCTTCCTCGACGAGATCGGCGACATGCCGGTCGAGATACAGGCAAAGATACTGCGCGTCATCCAGGAGGGGGAGTTGCGGCGGGTAGGGGAGCAGGATCGCGCGCGCAAAGTGGACGTTCGCATTATCGCTGCGACAAACGTTGACCTGACCAAGGCTGTCAAAGAGGGATCGTTCAGAAGCGATCTGTACTTCCGTTTGAAAGTCGCCCAGCTGGATCTGCCGCCGCTACGCGAACGCAGGGGGGACATCATCCCCCTTGCGGAACATTTTCTGAAGAGGTACGCGGAAAAGAAAGATGAACAACTTCCGAAGCTGCACAAAGACGCCAAGGAATACCTGCTGAGAAACCAGTGGGAAGGAAACATCCGCGTGCTGAAGAGCGCGATAGAGTTCGCCATTGTGTTTCAGGACGACAATCACTGGATCAGGGCGAGCGCGTTGGAGAAGTTTTTCAACAAAGAGGGGGAATCAGTCGTGGAAAGCACAGGCAGATCGCTCAAATCCAAGCTGCAAAGCTACGAGGCGCAAATCATACGGAAAATGCTGGACAGGTGTTCTTGGAATGTCACGTCCGCCGCCAAGGCCCTCGAAATCAGCCGCCAACAGCTGCACAACAAGATCAAAAAACTCAACATTACGGCGCAGAGCGGGTAGCGAGCCTTTCCCCTCTGGCCTCCTGCCTGCTATCTGCTACTCGCTCGGCTTGTGAGCGCCGGCCACCCGGGCCGGCGCTTTTATTCCTCCAAAAACCCGTGTTCCCTCATCCACTCGTCGTTGACGAACTTGGTGAGGTAGTTGCGTATCGAATCGGGCAGGATAGTCAGGGCTTTCTTGACTCCGTCCATACGCTTGATCGCCTCGAGCATTCCCCAGATGGCGGAACCCGAGCTTCCTCCGACCAGCAGCCCTTCTTCGCGGATCAGCCGGCGCGCGTAGTGGAAACCGTCCTTGTCGTTGGAATAGAGCCACTCGTCGATATTATCGTACTCCAGGACTTCCGGTATGAAGTCGTATCCGATTCCTTCGACGTGGTACGTGAACACCTCTTCGCGTCCGCCCAGAATTGAGCCTTCCGGGTCGATCCCGACGATCTTGATGTCGGGATTCCTCTCCTTGAGGTATTTCGCAACACCGGCAATGGTCCCTCCAGTGCCCGCCCCGATGACGACCAGATCGAGCGAGTCTCCGAAGTCATCCCATATCTCCGCGCCGGTGCCGTAATAGTGGGCGAGGGGGTTGTCGGGATTCTTGTACTGATCGGGGATGACCGAATCTTCGATTTCCTCGTTGAGGCGCTTGGCGACTCCGATGAGGCTCTCGGGCGAGTCGTGTGGCGCCTCGGTCGGCGTGCGGATTATTTCGGCGCCAAGCGCCTCCATCACCACCTGCTTCTCCTGGCTCATTTTTTCGGGCAGCGTGATGATCATCCGGTAGCCTTTGACAGCGGCTACCATCGACATCCCCGCCCCCGTGTTGCCGCTGGTGGGCTCGATCAGGGTCGTATTCGGTCCGATTTTCCCCTTCTTCTCGAGTTCTTCTATCATCCTCACGGCGATACGGTCCTTGACCGACCCGGCGGGGTTGAGGTATTCGCACTTGGCGTAGAGTTCCACGCCGGTTTCCTTGCCGACGCTGTTGAGACGCACTACGGGTGTTTTGCCGACGACTTCGAGGATGTTGTTGTAGATCATGATTTTCCTTCGCTTCAGCTGATAATTCCGTTGGATGGGCTCATTATCCGCAAAGACTGTAGTCTACTGCGAAATCCCGTTGCGGGCAACCCGTCATCCCGCCAGCCGTCCCCGCGCAGCGACCGTCAGACCGACGGCCACCAGAATCAGAACCAGCGCCGTCATGACGGCCGGCCCTGCGGGCAGGTCCAGCCAGACGGACCCGAATATGCCGATGACGGCCCCCAGCACGGCGACGCCCCACCCCAGGGCCAGCCGACCCCGCGCCCGGGCCGTCAACAGGAGAGCGACGACAGGCGGGATCACGAGTAGAGAAAATACGAGCAGGACGCCCGCCACCGACACCGACGACGTCACCACCAGGGCAAAGCTGGCGTAGAACAGAAAGTCCCACCCGGCGACGTTCAGCCCCTGTCGTTTCGCCTCCGCCCGATCGGTGGAAATGAGGATGAACTTCTTGCGGAAGACGTAGTGAAACAGCCCGACTACGGCATACACGACGGCGATTTTTGTCAGCTCGGCCGGGCTCACCGTCAGAAGCGACCCGGCCAGCATATGCTCCATTTCCTCTTTGCCGTGCGGGGTGTGCGAGAGAATCAGTACCGCGAGGGCGGTGCTGCCCGCATACACGATGCCGATGAAGGCTTCCTGGGGAATCCGGTCATCGCTGGTACGAGCGATCGTGATGATGAACGCGCCCGCAAACGTGAACAGGAGCGAGATCAGGTATCGCCACGGCCCCTCATCATGGCCCGTCGCGCACGCGATCACTGCGCCGAGGGCGGCCACCTGCGCCAGCGACAGGTCGACGAATATTACGCCCCGGCTCACCACGTGAAATCCGAGGTAGGCGTGGATGCCGGCCAGCACCAGGGCGGCCAGAATCGCGAGCTGGACAAAACTGTAAGAAAATATATCCAGCATACTCCTAGTCCTCCAGTGATTGCTCGAGCGTCGCCAGGATCGTGTCGAAGAGACTGAAATAGTCGTCCGCTCCGTCGGCGCCACCCACCGACGGTGGCAGCGTGACCACCCGTGCCTCGGTCATGCGGGCGATGGTGTCGGGCGACCGGCGAGAGAAGTACGGCTCGACACCAATCACCCTGATATTCTTTGCCTTGACCATTTCGACAATCTTGGCTGTGTGTGACGGTGTGGGGTTGATCCCGGGCTTGGGTTCGACGAAGCCGGCAACCACGATTCCGAACGCTCGGGTGAAATACGGCCAGGAATTGTGAAACGTGATTATCTCGAGGCCGTCGAGACGGGTGGCCGCGCCAAGCCATTCTGTCTTCTTCTTCTCGAAGGTTTTCTGGAATTCCTCCAGCCGGCCGGCGTAATAGATGAAGTTCTCACCGTCGACTTCTGCCAGGGCGTTCGTGATCATCTCGGCGATGATCAGGCCGTTTTCCGGATCTAGCCAGTAGTGGGGGTTGCCCTGGGGGTGGACGTCGCCCATCGAGGCGTCCACTTTGGTCGTCGGGCGCTGCAGAGGTTCGATCTGCTGCGAGCAGTCGACCACAACAAGTTTTCCGTTCCGGGAGCCGTCGATTATATCGTTCGCCCACCGGTCGAGATCCATGCCGACCTTCAGGTAGATATCCGCCCTGGCCACTTTCATCATGTAGCTGGGAAGTACTTCGACGTAGTGCGGGTCGGACGTCCCGATGGCGATGCTCTGGACCTCGATTTTGTCGCCGCCGATGAACTCCGCGATCGAGGCCAGGTCGGTGGTCGACGCCACTACTTTAACCTTTGAATACGCCGTCGAAGCTCCGGCGGACAATGTTGCCGCCGCAATCAATATCACGATCAGTTTTGTGACAGTTTCGGCTTTCATAGCAGTAACCTCGGGTTAGAATCCGTGTGGCTGGTGCGGTCCCAGCGCCCACACGATCTGGAATACGATTTCATTATTGTCAAAGGGGTAGAGGTCACCGGTTTCGTGCCTGTAGACCAGCGTGAACCGGGCCGTTTCCTCGGCGGGCAGGTAGCCGATCCACCCGCCGGCGCCTCTTTCCTCGAGGTCCTGAATCTCTGCACTCTGCGAATAGTCGACGTACGCCCCCGCGATCCAGGTGCGCCGAAGCTGCAGCTCCAGAGCGGAGAACAAGCCCTTTGCCGTGACAGTTTCTTTTCCTTCCATCGCATCGTGGAGTACCTGGCGTTCGCTGTACATCGACTCGCCGATCCACGTGATCGACTTGTACGTGTCGGGCCGCCACCGCAGTTTCCAGTCTATATCGGTCATGGTGACGTCGAGGGCCCGCCCCGTATCGTAAGAGCCAGTGAGGCCGGAAAACGCGAGTTCGGCATGCCAGTAATAACCGAGCGAACGAAAGAACGCCAACCGGCCGGACCACATCACGCCGGCCGGGCTTTCGATGTCGGTCTCTATCTCCGGTTCCTCTTCGTGCCCGTGGTCGTGGTGTGAATCGAAGTAGCTGCTCATGAAAGCGTTTGCGGAGAGGCTCACGGCCGTCTCACCGATTGGCTGCATTGTCGAGAGCTGGGCCCCCACCGGCCACAATCCTTCGGGGCCGAGCATCGAGCGGTTCTGGGCCGGCCATTCGATCCAGGACCACTGGTGCGGGTGCTGCTCGTTGATCCGCCCGAAATCGAGCAGGTATTTTCCCGTTTTGAATTGCAGGCGCCAGGGCAGGCCTCTCAGGACGGAGATGCTCGCTTCCTCCACGTGAATAGCGACGTCGCTGGTTCCGTGGATGCCGATATAGGCGTCGGCGCGCATGTACGGGTTGAGGTACCCGGCGAAATTCAGCTCGAGTTCATGAAAAACAAAGTTGATCGGATTGACGCCGAGTGAATCGGCTTCCTTTTGAGTCCTGAAATGTGTTCGCATGTCGCCGACGGCGCTGATATCCGGATTGACCAGCGTCTGGGCGGCAACCGGTCCACCAATGGTAATGAATGCGAGACCCGCCAGTGCGAACCCCGCGATAACAGATCGCATGACAAACTACCCCCTCGTCAAAAGGTGAATTGGACGCCCGGTCCGGCCGGGTGCGTCATTCGCAGAAAATTTTAGACGAGGGAGAGGGGAGGACCACGAGGGTCGGCGATCGTCAGCGGCACGAAATGGCGGCGGGCTGCGTCCTGTGTTACCACTGCGGCAGCCGGAAGCGTGGCGGGGCCGCAGGTAAACGCTGTGATGGCGGAGGTCTCGAACAAGGGACCGGCGGCGCAGATGACACACTTTTTCGAAATGCCATCGTGGTCGGCGTCATCACCGTGGCCATGGGAGTGTGCGGCGTGGAGGACCGTTGTGACGAGGAACAGTGACAGCAACAACAACAACGTTATGCCGGGATACCACCGTTTCATATCTACTAGTATGAATTATTGTTCGGAGTCTGTCAACCGGGAGCGGGGCTATCCGGCATCTGGCTGGTGCTTGAATAGTGGCAGCACTTTCGTCCGGACAACGCTGGCGGCCGCAATCGTGACCAGCACGACGGTGCAGACGATCTGGATCGGCGAAGTGGAGTCGTGGACGTGTTCCATCGCGGCGACGGGCAGCGTGAATCCCGGCCCGACGAGGCGGTCGAGAAGTGCCCCGGCCAGGACGCTGCAGACGGCGATTGCAGCCAGGTATCCAGAAAGCGCCCTGGCGCCGAACTCCTTGTTGAGAACGAGCAGGCCGGCGATGTTGGTGGCGGGGCCGGCCAGGAGAAAGACCATCGCCGCGCCCGGACTGATACCTCCAGCGATCAGCCCCGCGGCGAGCGGTGTCGACGCGGTCGCACAGACGTAAACGGGCACTCCGATGAGCAGCATCGCCAGGTAGAGGAGCGGGGAGTCGCCGACGAGTTTCTCGAGTCCCAGCGCGGGCAGCCAGGTAACGATCACGCCGGCCAGGATAAAACCGATCGCGAGCTGCACGATCACGTCATCGAAAATCTCGACGAATCCGAAGTGGAACGCCCGGGCGAGCCACCCCCGTTCGCGTTTCGGCTCGGTGGAGCAGCAGTCACTCTCGTGCTGCCTGGTTGTCGCGGATTCAGAAGAACTGCTGCAGCAACCGCCGGTCGGTGCGGCTTTTTCCGCGGGTGCCGCCGCTCTGGAACGCGAGTCGATCCAATTGACGATCAACCCGGCGGAGACCGCCGTGACCAGCGCCGCGGCTGGCCTGAAAATCCCCATCAGCGGACCCATCAGCGCAACGGTGAGCAGTATGGAGACGATGTCGGTTTCGGGAACCGATACCAGAAAAGAGGCCGTGGCTCCCTTGCTCGCGCCGTTGCGGCGCAACGACAACGCCGCCGGCAATACGCCGCACGAACACAATGGCATCGGCAGGCCGATGAGCGAGGCGAGGAACACAGGACGCTTGCCCTTGCCGGTCAGGGACGCCGTCGCGCGCGGAAAGCGCTGCATCAGGACATGCAACAGTCCGGCGAGGGTGAATCCCAGCAGGAGGTAGGGCGAGGACTCGTTCAGGATGCGTATAATTTCATGGACGACTTTTAACATGGCGCGCCGGTCTGCGAATAAACCTCAAGAATATCTTCACCAGAACGTAAGCCGCCGCGGCGAGCAGGATCGTCGTGGCGCCCGCCGGCAGGTCCGGGCCGTAACTGATTGCCAGGCCCATAGTCGTAAATATGGCGCTCAATGCGGCCGATAGCAACATCATCTGCCACAGCTTCCTCGAAAACAGCCCGGCGACGGCCACGGGAAGCGTGAGGAGGGCGATCACGAGGATGATCCCGACGACGTATATCAAAGTCACGATGGTCAGTGCCGTCAGGCACAGCAGGAGCGTGTAGAACACGCCGGTGCGCACGCCGCGGATCCGCGCGAATTCCTCGTCGAAGCAGACGGCGAGCAGTTGGTTATAAAACAACAGCCCGACTGAAACGACAATCACGTCCAGTATCACGAGCATCTGGAGGGCATGGGCGTCGGCCATGACGATGTTGCCGAACAGGTAGGTCATCAGATCTGTTTTGTATCCCGGTGTCCGAAAAAGAAACACAACGCCGACGGCCATACCTATGGCCCAGAGAGCCGATATAACGGTGTCTTCTCGTTCGCTCGAGTACGTGCGTACCGCGCTGATGATGAACGCGACGAGCAGCGCCGCGGCAATGGCGCCGTGCAGAGGGTGCAGCCATTGCCAGTCGTACACGACGCGCAGGTAATAGGCCGCCCCCATGCCACCGAGTACCGAGTGGGCAAGGCTGCCGGCGATGAGTGTAATCCGCCGTGTCACGACGTAGGTGCCCACCACGCCGCACGCCACACTGGCCAGCAGGCCGGCGACGAGCGCATTTCGCAGAAAGGAATGCGCCGCGACCGCATCGAAAAACTCTATCAACGCGACTCCTCTAATCGTGGGAATGGTGGCCGTGGTCGACGATTCGCATCTCCGTGCCGCCGTACAGCATCGAGATGACCTCGTGGCCCACTTCCGATACCGGGTGCAGAACTGCCTTGCGGTTGACACACACGACCTTGCCGACGTACTTCGAAACGAAACCGATGTCGTGCGAGACGACGACGACGGTGAGGGTTTCGTTCAATCTGTGGAGCAGCTCGTACAGTCCGTCCTGGATCGAAGGATCGAGATTCGCCGTGGGTTCGTCGAGCAGCAGCAACTCTGGGTCCGACGCGAGAGCCCTTGCGATGAGGACCCTCTGGCGTTGTCCGCCCGAAAGGTCCGAGAACGGCCGGTCACGCAGATCGATCAGCCCGACCGAGTCGAGCGCGCTGGCAGCCGCCTCCCGGTCGGACTTGCGGTAACCGCCGATTTGCCATCCGCCCGACAGGCGCGCGAGCAGGACGACGTCGCCCACTGTTACCGGAAACTGCGGGTCCAGTCGCGGGTGTTGAGGCATGTAACCGATCCTGTTGCGCGCCGTCACCGGCTTACGCCCGAAGATCGACACGAACCCCGTTTGAGCATCCAGGAGCCCGAGTATGAGCTCGAGCATGGTGGTCTTGCCGCCTCCGTTGGGGCCGATAATGGCGGCGAATTCACCTTCGGCAATGGCAAAGTTGATATCCTCGAGCACGGGCGCTGCGCCGTACGAAAACGTCACTCCTTCGAACCTTATGGCCACTTTTTCAGTCATGATCGGGTCATCTTATCACAATTACTGTCCGTCCGGAGGGCGGATCCCGGACGGCACAGGCTGGAGCGCCGAGCGGATACGTCCGGCAATCTTGCGCATGTTATCCGGGTAGTCCGGTGCCATCGGGTCGAGATTTACAACGGTAGCGCCGATCGAGGTCGCGACGGCGCTGGCTGTGGCCGACGAGAATTGCGGTTGGACGAATATGGCGTTCACGCCGCGTTTGCGCGCCATATCCACCACGTCGGCGAGGTGTTTCGATCCGGGCATGACACCGCCCGCCTCGATGGCGATCTGCTTCAATTCGAAAGCGTCGGCGAAGTACCCGTACGCGGGGTGGAAAACGACGAACTCGCGCCCCCGCACCGGCGCGAGTAGCTCGGCCAGTTCGGCCGCCAGGAGGTCGAGGTCGGCGTTGAGCGCCCTGAGGTTGCCGGCCAGAAAGGGTTCGAGGCCGGGTTCGATCGCAGCGAGCGCGCTATAGATGTTGTGTGCCATCACGCGCGCCCTCGCCGGATCGAGCCAGATATGTGGATCGGTCGCCCCATGGCCGTGTTCCCGGTGGGACGATTCGAATTCGATCAGTTCGATGCCCTCGCGGGTATCGACGACTCTCACGGCGGGCATGGATCTACGCAAACGCGGGACGAGAGTCCGTTCCATCGGGACGCCGACGACAAAAAATACCTTCGACCCGGCAAGCGCCGCCATCTGACGAGCCGTGGGTTCGTACGTGGCGGGCGATTGATCCGACGCGACGAGCGCGCGGACTTCGAATTCGTTGCCGCCGATCCGTTCGGCGAAATACGCGAGGGGCTCGATACTGACGAAGACCAAAGGCTCGCCGGAGCGCGCGGCATCGCCGCCACCTCCGCAACCACCGCCCGCGGCGGCGATCAGCGCGATCAAAAGTACGATTGTGGATTTGCCCATCGTGATCACCCCCGTGCGCGGTCAGGTTTCCAGGTAATGTAACTGACTCCGACGGTCACCACGAGGGCGATGAGGAAACTCGCCAGCTTGAGATCCAGCGCGTCGTAGAGTGTCGGCGTATTCTTCCATACGATATTGCTGACGGTGCCGCTGAGCATGCCCGCGATGGCGCCGGCCGCCGTCGTCTTCTTCCAACGCAGCGACAGCAGGAGGGGTGGTCCGAACGACGCCCCCAGCCCCGACCAGGCATACGACACGAGGTCGAATATCAGGTCCTCGTTTCGAAACGCGAGGACCAGCGCCACGGCTGCGATCAGCGCGGTCGCCAGCCGGCTCAGGAGGATGAGTATCCGGGGGCTGGACTTCGCCCTCATCAACTTGACGTATACGTCTTCGACGATCGACGAAGTCACAACAATCAACTGCGAGTCGGCCGTCGACATCATGGCGGCGATCGCTCCTGCGAGCATCAGGCCGGCGATCCAGCCGGGCAGCAGATAGCGGGCCAGCAGCGGCATCACCTGCTCCTGGTCGGCGATTCCGCCTTCCAACACGCCGGCGCCGACAATCCCCACCATGGCGGCGCCCCAGTACGCGATCAGCACCCAGATCATCGCGATCATCGTGCCACGCCGGAGCTGTCCCGGCAACCGTATCGCCATGTAGCGGGTCAACAGGTGCGGCTGCCCGAGGTATCCCAGGCCCCAGGCCAGGCTGCCCAGCATCACTCCAAAAACGAAAGCGGCGCCGGTCTGGCCGGCGTTCATCGCGAGAAAATCACCGCCCATGGGGCGCAGTTTCTCGATCAGCTCGACGGGTCCGCCGAGCTTGATGATGCCGAGGATGGGCAGAACGAACGCGACGACGGCCATCATGATTCCCTGGACGACGTCCGTCCACACGACGGCGAGAAAACCGCCGAGTAACGTATAGAGCATGACGATAATCGCCGTAATGGCGATTCCCCATGTGGGGTCGAGGTCGAAGGCGGCGTTGAGGAGTTTTCCGCCGCCCACAAATTGCGCGGCGACGTAGATCGTGTAGAAAAAAATGATGATCAACATCGAGATAACGCGGAGCGTGCGGCTCTTGTCGCCGAACCGGGCCGCGAAGTAGTCGGGAATGGTGATCGCTCCGTATTTTTCCGTCTGGCGGCGGAGTGGTTCGGCTATAAACACCCACGAGAAGAAAATCCCGAATGCGATTCCGATCACGGACCAGAACGACGTGAACCCGGCGGCGTAGGCGGCTCCGGGGAGGCCGAGGAGAAACCACGAACTCTCGCCGCTGGCGCGCTCCGAGATCGCCGCGGCGAGCGGACCGATGGTGCGGCCGCCGAGGACGAAGTCGTCGAGCTTTTTCATTCGCCGCGCGGCGGCGAGACCGATGACGATCAGCACGACGAGGTAGATGAGAATCCCGACGAGGAGGGAGTAATCAAAGCCGCCCTGGGTGCCTGTGTCCATCAATCACCGTCCCCGTTCCGGTGCCGGCGGTAGTTCCACACGGTCAGGACGAGCAGGACGACCCAGGCTCCCCCGACTATCAGTATCGTGTGAAGCGGCAAAACGTCTCCCGGAATAAAAAAGGGGTCTCCCGGTAATAAAAAGAGGGCGATCACAACCGCGGCGTTGGCACGGGTGTTATCGCCCTCGGGAAACTCTGAGCTAGAACTTTTCGGCGATTACAGGCGCGTACTTGGCGATCACCGGCGCGAACACCAGCGAGACGACCGCCATCAGCTTGATCAGGATGTTCATCGACGGGCCCGACGTGTCCTTGAACGGGTCGCCGACGGTGTCGCCCACCACGGCCGCCTTGTGGGCGTCGCTGCCCTTGCCGCCGTGCGCGCCTGCTTCAATATACTTCTTGGCGTTATCCCACGCGCCTCCGCCGTTGGACATCATTACGCCGAGCAGCACTCCCGTCGCCGTCGCGCCCGCCAGGAATCCGCCGAGGGCCTCGGGACCCATCAGGAAGCCGACGATCAGGGGAGCGGTAATGGCCAGGATCCCCGGGAGGATCATCTCGCGCAGGGCGCTCTTGGTGACGATGTCGATGCACGTTTTGACGTCCGGCTCCGCCGTTCCTTCCAGCAGTCCCTTGATTTCGCGGAACTGCCTGCGGATTTCGTGGACCATCTTGTTGGCCGCGCGGCCCACCGCTTCCATGGTGAGCGCGGCGATCAGAAACGGCATCATCGAGCCGAGCAGGAGGCCGATGACAGTGATGGGTCGGGTCAGGTTGATCGATTCCAGGCCCACGGTTCTCTGGTAGGCGGAGAACAGAGCCAGAGCGGTGAGCGCCGCCGAACCGATGGCAAAGCCCTTGCCGATGGCCGCCGTGGTGTTGCCCAGCGCGTCGAGCTTGTCGGTAATCTCGCGGATCTCGGGTCCGGCCTTGCTCATTTCGGCGATACCGCCGGCGTTGTCGGCGATGGGGCCGTACGAGTCGGTGGCCATGACGATGCCGATGGTGGACAGCATGCCGACACCGGCGATGCCGATGCCGTAGAGGCCGTTCATCTCAAAGGCGACCCAGATAGCGGCCGCAATTGTCATCACGGGCAGGATAGAGCTCTTGAATCCGACGGCGAGGCCGGTGATGATGTTGGTGGCCGCTCCCGATTCGCTCGCTTCGGCGATCTTCTTGACCGGCTTGCCCGCCGTGAAGTACTCGGTTTCGCGGGCGATGAGGATGCCGCACATCAAGCCCGTGAGAATCGCCCAGAAAGTTTTGGAGTCGCCGGTCAGGTTCTGGATGAGAAACCAGGCGCCGATGAGGAATATCACGGCGGAGGTGTACGTCGCCATGTTGAGCGCCGTGTGGGGCTCCATTTTTTTGAACAGGTTGATCGACCAGATACCCAGCACGGAGGCAACGAGTCCGATGGTGATCAACAAGAGCGGCAGCGCCATCCAGGCGAGCGGTTCGGAGAACATGGCCGCCGCGATGGCCATGGTTGCCACCACCGAGCCGACGTAGGACTCGAACAGGTCGGCGCCCATGCCGGCCGTGTCGCCCACGTTGTCGCCCACGTTATCGGCGATTACGCCGGGGTTACGCGGGTCGTCTTCGGGGATTCCCGCCTCGAGTTTTCCGACCAGGTCGGCGCCGACATCGGCGCTCTTGGTGTAGATTCCGCCGCCGACGCGCGCGAACAGCGCGATCGACGAGGCGCCCATCGCGAAACCGTTGATGATCAACGGCGCGCCTTGCGGGTCGGATTTCGTGAATATAAAGAAGATCCCGAGGCCGATCACGCCCAGGGCGGCGACGGTGAGTCCCATGACCGATCCGCCGGTAAAGGAAACGGACAGGGCGAGGGAAATGCCTCCGTCCTTGGCGGCCTGGCAGGCGCGGGAGGCCGTGCGCGTTGCCGCCTGCATGCCGATCACACCGGCGAGCATCGAACAGGTCGCGCCAACGAGATAGGCGATGGCGGTCCACATGCTGAGTAATAACCAGAGCGCGACGAACACGATGACCATAAAAACGGCAATTATTGAGTACTCCCGCTTGAGGAACGTCATTGCGCCGACGTAGATCTGGTCAGCGATCTTCTGCATGGTCTCGTTACCCGCCGGGTAACGCTTGATCGCGAAGAAATTGATTCCCGCGACTACCATGCCGAGCGCACCGACCCACGGGGCGACGTTGATCAGGGTATCCAACATGAAACCGGCCTCCTCGAGGAAGTCTACCGCTCCGGTGGGCGTGCCTCACCCCTGCAGGGAAGGGCGCCGTTCTTCCAACTGTTTGAAATTACAAAGTTTGGACGGTATGGAGCGTCGTTTGAAGGTGATAACATTTGTCTTTCTCCAGGCTTTCGGCCCGGAATTATTAAGGGGGAGTCTACCGTTAGTGGATTGCCTGGTCAAGTAGGAAAGGCAGGCGGACGCGCTAAAAAGCGTCGCTATAACTATCGGGCGATAAATGAGTTGCGGCCCGCCACGAGGCAGGCCGCAAGTCTGAACCAACGAGGATCGGAGTCGAGGGGACTACGATTTTTTGGCTTCCAGATTGATTTCGATCTTCACGTCGTCTCCGACCACGAGCCCTCCGTTGTCCATGGTCTTGCTCCAATTCACACCGAAGTCCTTGCGGTTGATCTTGAAGTCGAGCTCGATACCCATGACGGTCTGGCCCCAGGGGTTAGTGATGGGGCCGTTGAGCTGGAAGGGAAACTCGACTTCTTTGGACACGCCGCGAATGGTCAACGTGCCGGCGGCAACATAGCCGTCGCCGTTCTTGCTGATCTTGCTGCTCTTGAACGTGATTGCGGGGAACTTGGCCGCGTCGAAAAAGTCCGGGCTGCGGAGGTGTTCGTCGCGTTTTTCGTCCCTGGTATTGATGCTGGCGACGTCGATCGAAACTTCGACCGACGACTGATCGAGGTTTTCCGGTTCGAACATGATCACGGCGTCGAATTTGTCGAACGTGCCCTTGACGTTGGTGATTACCATGTGCTTGACCGAAAACTCGATCGAAGAGTGCGCGGCGTCCGACTTGTACTCGTCGCCGGGAGCCGCCATGACGGCGGATGCGACCAGAACTACGACCGCGGCCAGGATTGTAAAGTACCGATTGCTATTCACAGGAAATCCTCCCGAGTGATGAGCCTGATGGGACCACCGGCCAAAATTGTGGCCGGCCTTGAATTAGCCTCAAATTAGTTTAACATTGAACAATTATTCCAGTCGAAGCAAGTAATTATTCCTTACGGTGGGATTTTTCCAGGTGGGCAAGTATCTTGTGGCTCGCTCCCGGGATGGGGAGGTCGTGAATTTCGCCGAGCCGGATCCACCGGTAGTCCACCGGACCATCGAGAACCACGTCGCCGCCCCGGTACCGGCAGCGGAACACGTCCAGTTCGACCTTGAAGTGGGTGTATCCGTGGGTCACTCGGGCCACGTGCGCGACAACCTCGACGTCGAGTCCTGTTTCTTCCCGAACCTCGCGGGCGCAGGCGTCCCCGGCCGATTCACCTTCTTCGATCTTGCCGCCGGGGAACTCCCAGAGCCCGCCCAGGAAGCCCTCCGGTTCTCGGCGGGTAACCAGTATGCGATCGTCGTTCTCTACGACGCCTACTGCGACGTGCTGCGTCGGTCGGGGACGTCGTTTGTCGCGTACGGGCAGTTCTTTCTGCCTGCCGGTGGTGTGGGCGGCGCAGCCGCTGGAAATGGGGCAGGAGGCGCAGTCGGGAGCCGCCGGTCTGCACACCAGTGCGCCGAGCTCCATCGCCGCCTGGTTGAAGGTTCCGGGGTCACCGCGCTCGAGCAGACGATCGGCCGCTTCCTGGAATTCATGTTGCCCGGCCGGCCGGTTGACCGCAGTATCGATCTCGAACAGCCTCGCCAGCACGCGTTTGACGTTGCCGTCGACGGCGGCAAGCGGCGCGCCGAATGCAATGCTCTGAACGGCGGCGCAGATATAGTCCCCGACGCCGGGCAGCGCCCGGAAAGCGACCGGGTCGTCCGGAACCCGGCCTTGGTATCGATCGCACACTTCGCCCGCCGCCCGGTGGAGGTTGCGAGCGCGGGCGTAGTAGCCGAGTCCTTCCCATGATTTCAGGACGCGCTCCTGAGAGGCCGCTGCCAGCGTCGAGACGTAAGGAAATTCATCGAGAAACGACGTATAGTAGGGGATAGCCGTCGAGACCTGTGTCTGCTGGAGCATGACCTCGGAAACCCATATTTTGTACGGGTCACGGGTTTCGCGCCAGGGCAGCGTTCGCCGGTTGGCGGCGAACCAGGCGGAGAGGCTCCGGCGTAATGAATCGAGTTTTGTATTTTTCATGAGGATGTGGACCGGATGATAAAACGTCACGCCCGAAACTCAAAATCAATTTCGACCGCCAGATCCCGCGACCGCTTAGCGGATGGCGCGATCTTTTTCTTTCTGTTATTCGTACTCGCGGTCGCTGTCATTCTGGGCGGCTGCAGTTTTACGGATGTCAACAACGAAGAGACGACGCCGGAACCCGTCGTGCTGGTCGACCAGACCGGTATGGAGTGGGACATCACCACGGCCATCTGGAAATACGGCTTTGAAGTCGCGAGATTCGAATTCGGGCTCGGCCCCCGCGCCATACAGCCGATCCTGGAACCCGAAATGTTATCACCGGGAGACCGGAATTACCCTGCCAACGACGCGACATTCCCCGTCATCGGCGTGGTCATCAACGGTGACGTTCGTGCTTACGGCAAGTTCGACATCATACAGAACGAGGTGGTGGACGAGTACATCGGCGGAACGCCGGTGGCCGTCGCCTACTGACCCCTCGTCGACCTGGCTGCCGTGTACAGCCGCGAAATCGACGGGGACATTCTCACGATCAGCGCTTCGGGCTGGACTTACGACCGGTTGTTCGTGCTCTACGACTACGAGACCGAGAGCATCTGGTATCAGCTCCCCGGCACCAGCGCTCTTACCTGCATAGCGGGACCGTACGAGGGCCGCGAGCTTTCGGAAAACGTTTCGGCGTTCGAACCGTGGAACCAGTGGAAATCGGCGTTTCCGCAGACCAAGCTGCTCAAGAGTAAGCTCAGCCGCCCGCAGTAGTGTTCTTGCAGCGCTCTGCTGCGGCGCCCACTTGGCGCCTGGCAATTTCGTCTGTTTTCACAAGAGATATTCATTCAGGTAGCGGAAGTTATCCGTGAGGCGTCCGGCGTGGACGATGATGGCTTTGCGGAACGGATCGGGAACGTCGAGCTGTTCGATGGGGACGGTGAAGTCGGTCCGCGCGAGCGCCGGTATATAGGGAAGCAGCGCGCCGCCGAACGACTCCGACGATTCCCGGGGCAGTTCCGCCGCCAGGGTGGGTACGGCGAGGACGACGAGTCCTTCGCCCGAGAATCCGTCCGGAGTGTCTCCCGTCGCCGGGTCGAATACGTAAACCGGTTTTTCCGACGTAGTGTGGCGAACCGTGACCTCGATCGAGCCCCCGATATCACACGAAATGTCGGCAATTACCTTCAGCCGCCGCCGGTCGACCCCGGCGAACAGTCCCGTTACGTGGTCGCGCGTCACCAGCCTCGGGTATCGGGGCGACCAGTAAATCCCGTTTACCACGAGGGTGAGGTAGGGAAGATACCCGTGGAGCCTGCTCCGGTACATCGAGGGTCTCGCGTCGAATTCGCCGGCGTTGAACGGCGTGTCCGGGGCCAGAGGTTCAAACAAATCCCGTTTTTTAAAATCGACTCCGTACACCGCGTTGCTCGAATAGGACCCTGAAGACGCGAGCGTCGGCAGGTCGTCGGGTCTCAGGGAGACCGACGGCAGCAGATCGAACAGTTCGCGCGCGGCTTCCTTGACGTGGCCGGTGCCCGTGAATGCGCACGTCAACGGGGCGATTGCCTCGGGCAGCCCCTCCTCCCGTATCCTGTGCCCGACGGCGGCCAGGGCTTCGCGGGCTTCCTCGAGGCTCTGGTACCCGGAGGCTTGTTTCAGCGCCGAGAAGGGATTGTCGATTTTTTCGTGGTCGAGGCGCTTTCCCAGTGCCCACAGGCCGTCCACGAGACCCGCGTACCCGGCGTAATCGCCGAAATAGACGACTCGCCCGCCGGTGCTGTCCGTCACCAGCTCGTAATCGAGGAGCGTGCACCCGGTGTCGACGAGGTCGCGCAGTACGGGCAGGTTGTACCGCTGCGCCTTGACCGTGTGGGAAAAGAAGCAGTAGACGGCGCCCGGTGTGATGCGGTCCAGCGTCACGTGGTTGATGCCGAACAGGACGTTGCAGTCGGTGAGGTCGTCGGAAACGGTGGCACCTGCCGCCGCGTATTCTTCGTCGGCAAAAATGCGAGATCCGGAAGGCTGGATCACGATCCGGATATCGTGGTCGCGGCGCAGTTGTGCCGCCTGTGCCGGAGTCAGCGGCGCGCGCTTTTCCGTTGCGTCGGCGCTTTCGCGGCTGATGCCGATGACATTTTTCATATAACTTACCTGTACCGGCCGGTTACGACCGGAATACGGTGCTCTCCCGCTTGAACCAGAGTGACGATCCCCACAGACTCAATACGGCGTAAAACGAGAGGGACAGGTATACGATAGCCAGGTTGCCGTTTGTCATCGTGCCGGCGATGATTTCCTTTGTGGCCAGCGATACGTTGAGGACCGGTATCAGAGCCGTTGTCGGGTTCATCGTCATGCCCGGCACCATCCCGATGGCCGCCGGGATGATGACGGCGATGTTGAGAGGCGTGATGAGGCTCTGCGCTTCCTTGAACGACCGTGCCGAAAGCGAAACGGAGAGGAGCAAGCCCGCGAAGAACACGGTAAGAGGCAATAACAGGCTGAAGATCGTCAGAATCGTTTCGGCGCCGAGGATCTTGACGATCACGTCGAAGATCTCCGGCGGGAGTTCGTTCGACTGGCGCAGGCCCACGTACAGACCTACCATCGATACCACCGCAGAGACCAGACCCGTGAGCACGATGACGCCGAATTTCCCCAGCAGTATATGGAAGCGGTTGACGGGCGCGGTGAGCAGCGTTTCCAGCGTGCCGCGCTCTTTTTCGCCGGCGCCGAGGTCGATGGCGGGATACATCGCTCCCATGAAGCAAAACAGGATGAAGATGTAGGGCAGGAACCCGCCGACCTGATTGCCGAACTGCTCTTCCACCGAGGCAATGTTGTGGCTCTTGAGGTCGATCCCGTCGACGACGACGTCGTCGAGTTCAAGGCGTTCGAATCGCGCCTTCAGGATTTCTTTCTCGTAGTCGTCGATGATGCTCTTCAACCTGTTGCGAACGATGCGCTGGTCGTCGGTCGATTTGAAGTAGAAATCGATCCGTCCCGGTTCGAGGTCGAAGATGTCCGCGTCGAAATCCCCTCCGACCACGAATGCACCGTCGAGTCTGTCCCCGGAAATAAAGGCCTGTATGCTGTCGACAGGCACCCCCGTCACGACGGCCAGGTCTTCCTTGCCGCCCAGGATTTCGGCGAGGCGCGACGCGTTGCCGTTGTCGAAGAGGGCGACTCGCAGCATTTTCTGTTTGGCCTTCTTCATCTGCCTCTCCTGCACCGTAAACATGACCTTGAACAGTATGGGGAACAGGAGCAGCGGGATGACAATCATGAACACGAGGGTGCGGCGGTCGCGGATCGTATCGATCAGTTCTTTTTTGAATACCGTTATGACTGTTTTCATGCGACTACGCAGCCTCCACGATGCGTATGAACTCGTCCTCGAGCGATTTGCCCTGCATCTGGCCCTCGAAGTCGGCGTACGTGCCGCTGTAGAGCAGCCGGCCCCTGTGGATGATGGCGAGGTCGTCGCTGAGCTGGCTGACTTCACCCATGCGGTGGGTGGAAAACACAACCGTCTTGCCCCGGTCTTTCGCACCGCGAATCAACTCGACGATTCCCCGGGACGCCACGACGTCGAGTCCCGCCGTCGCCTCGTCGAACACCATCACGGAGGGGTCGTGGATGATGGTGCGGGCGATCGAGACTTTCTGCTTCATTCCGGTCGACATCTTGGCGATGCGCTGGTTGGCGAAATCGTGCATGTCGAGCAAAGTGAAAATCTCGTCTTTGCGACGGTTGAAGTCATCGCGGCGGATGCCGTGCAGGTCGGCATAGTATTTGACCAGTTCGTTGGCCGTCAGGCGATGGTACAGTTTCGTACTGCCGGTGAGAAATCCGAGGCGCTCGCGGACTTTTTGCGGCTGGCGCACCACGTCGAAGCCGTCGACCTCGATCGACCCCGAAGTGGGCTTGAGCATCGTCGATATCATGCGCAGCGTCGTGGTCTTGCCGGCACCGTTGGGCCCGAGCAGGCTGAATATCCGCCCGGGTTGACACTCGAAGCTCACCCCGGCGACCGCCGCCACGGTGGATCCCTTGAAGTCCTTGCCCATTTCGCGCTTCTGTTGGCGCGAGAGCTTGAATGTTTTATAGATGTTTTCTACTCTGATCATTTTTTGATTTCGGGTGTGCCGGTAACCAGCGCGTGCTACGTTACCAATGTTGCTCTCGAGGTGCAAGGCTATTCGAATGAGAGCTTTACAGGCAACCTGTCCGGATATTCGATTAAATTCCGGATTTTCTGACAGAAACCGGTCGTGACCTGCGTCTCTATACAGACACGAGCGTCAAGGAGCTCCTTATTGGACGCCTTAATTGACCAGAAACTTGTAATGGCAAGCGTTGATGGCGACCGCGCGGCCTACGCCGAACTGGTTTGCAGGCACTCGCGGAGAGTGTTCGCCGTCTGTCTGGGGACACTGGGATCAATCGAGGATGCCGAAGATATGTCGCAGGAAGCGTTTATAAGAGGATTCGGGCAGTTACGTCAGCTACGCGACGGCGGGCAGTTTGGTGCGTGGATCACGAGAGTCGCGCGCAATTTGTGCGTCGATCATATCCGGCGGGAAGTTCGCGGTCGCGAATTGATGACCGCCAACCCGCCAGAGTCGGTGACGACCGCGGATATCCATGTCGAACTCCACGACGCGCTGGGAAAGCTGCCGGAACAATACCGGCTGCCTCTGATCATGTACTACCTCGACGGCAGGAGCACCGAAGGGGTGGCGCGAACGCTCGAGATCACGCCCGCCGGCGTGCTCACCCGACTCAGCCGGGCGCGCAAGGAACTCCGCAAGCTACTTTCGCCAAAAGGGGCAGGCGCATGACTGACCGCTGCGAACAGATACGCGACCGGATACTCGACTCGATGTCCCGAAAGCCGCGGGCTGGCGAAAGACGCGAAATCGACGAGCACCTGGATAGTTGCGATTCGTGCAGGAAGTACGCCGGATTACTCGAA
>CBDUWU010000015.1:0-26659 GCA_965371015.1 uncultured bacterium
CATGGATCAGGTTGAAGCGCAGATTGCCCACCAGTTCGTCGCCGGCTTGATCATCCACCTCGGCCTCTATGGCTTCAGCGTGGATGCCGTCGTGTTGTTTCTCGGATCGGCACTTATCCTGGCGGGCTTGATACGGCTCACGCAGATATGGGAAGCCGTCATCGTACTCGCCACGGCGGACTGTTTCATCGCCTATCTCGCCATGCGGCCGCTGGACGACGTACTGCTCGTCACCATCGCCGTCGCGGTACTGGTGTCGACGTCCGTACAGATAGCCTATCAATGGGAACGCGCCGTTGTGCTGCGATTTGGCAAATTCAAGGCGATGCGGCCGTCGGGGCTCTTCGCCGTCATTCCCGTCATCGACAAAATCGCCCAGTTCGTAGACCAGCGAATCCGCGTCACCGACTTCAGCGCCGAGACAACGCTGACAGCGGACACGGTACCGGTCAGCGTCGACGCGATCGCGTTCTGGATGGTGTGGGACGCGCAGAAGTCCGTACTCGAAGTCGAACATTTCGAGGACGCCGTCATCCTGTCGGCGCAGACGGCGCTGCGCAACGCAATCGGACAGAATGACCTCGCCACCCTGCTGTCGGAACGGGACCGTCTCGGCTCCGAGATCCAGAAGCTCCTCGACAAAAAAACCAACGCGTGGGGTGTCACCACCCAGGACGTCGAGATCCGCGACATCGTGATACCCAGGGGCCTGGAAGACGCGATGTCACGACAGGCACAGGCGGAACGCGAACGCCAGAGCCGGATCATCCTTGGCACCGCCGAGACCGAGATCGCCGAAAAATTCGCCGCCGCCTCCGACCACTACCGCGACAATCCGGTCGCTTTGCACCTGCGCGCGATGAACATGGTCTACGAGGGGTTGCGGCAGAAGGGTTCGATGATCATCGTTCCGTCGTCAGCCGTCGAATCGATGGGGTTGGGCGTTCTGGGCGGTCTGACGGCCCTCGCAAAGACGGCCAACCTGCCCGGGGATACCGGGACGGACGCCGGCTCCGCCGCCGGAACCGCCGCCGCCGAAGGTCCGGAAGCAGCGTGACGACGCCGGGGTGGCGCCCCGGGCCATCACGGCGCTACCCGATGGCATCCTTGATTGTGCCCAGGAGTTCGCCTTTGTCGATCGGTTTCTCGATGAACGCGAACGGCTTGGGCATCGTCTTGTGGTCGCGCGAGAACAGCTCTTTGTAGCGCGTCACACCACTGCAGATAATGACGGGTGTTTTGCCGAACTCCGCGTCTTTTACCAGTGCGCGGTAAAATTTCTGGCCGCTTTCGCGCGGCATAATGATGTCGAGAGAGATCAGGTCCGGCTTGAACTCATAAACTTTCGGCATCGCCTCGTCACCGTCGGCGGCTACCGCGGTTTCGTACCCGTTTTCCTGGAACAATACTTCCAGATAAGTTCTGACGTCGGCTTCGTCGTCTACAATCAGGATTTTCTTGGCCACAATAAGTCCCTCCGCGCGGTTAGTGCCATTCCCACTCGAGAAATCCCTCGGGAACGTCGACCATCGCGTTGACGATGAGTTCTACCAGGCCGCCGTACAGGATGTTACATCTCTCGTACACGCCGTAGGCCGCCAGTGTGTCGCGAATGGCTCCCTTGCAGTTCGAGCAGGGTGCACAAACGTACTTCTTCTGATCCGGTTCGATGACATCCTGGAACACGTCCAGGATCTGGCGCAGCTTGACGCGGGCGGATACGCTCGTACGCCAGTCGGGGAAGTTGGTATTGGCGGTGATCGCGAACCCGCTTCCGCCTCCGCAGCAGTAGTTGTGGACGCCGTGGGGCGTCATCTCCCGGAAGTTATTGCATACCGCCTTGATCACTTCGCGCTGCGGCTCCACGATCCCCATCAGCCGCGTGATGTTGCACGGATCATGAAGCGTCGTGATGATGTCGTCGTTGCGAGCCGGATCGACCTTGATCATTTTTTTCTTTATGATGTCTTGCAGAAGCGTCAGCGAGCTCTCCCGGGGAATATTATAATCTCCGGAGAACACACGGTCGGCGATCACGGTGAGTGCCTTGTGCGCGTGACCGCATTCGCCGAGGACGATCTTTCTGACACCGAGCTTCTTGGCGATCTCGGCGTGTTTGAGCGCCACCTTTGCGAACTGCACGTCGTCATACCACACCCCGTAATTGACGCTGTCGTATCCGAGCAGGTCACTGGACAGGGTATAGTCGATACCGGCCGCCTCGAGAATGATGGCAAATGCCTCGGGGTTTTCCGGCCACGCCAGGTACTCTCCCGCATTGTGGATGAGCAGAATGTCGGCGCCAGACTTGTCCATCGGCCACTTGAACTCCATCCCCGTCCGCTCCTCGACTTCCTCCTCGAGGAACTCGATGTTGTCGAGAAACGCGACCGGCGTCATGCCCGTACTGGAACCGGTCTTCAGCTGCTGGACGGAACCCTTCTTGTGCAGCTGCTCGATCTGGATTCCCATCTCCTGGCTGAAGATCTTGCGGAGTTCACGCGTCACCAGCCCGTTGTCAACGCCGATCGGGCACGTCTGCGCGCAGCGGCGGCAAACCGTGCAGCGGTAGCTCAGCTCCATCAGCCGGGCAATCATCGTCCAGCTGGCGTCGATGTCCTCCCCCGAGATCTTCGAGAGGATCTTGCCCCCCGGGCGCACGTACTTTTTGTACAGGCGCCGGAGGATATCGGCGCGGAACGTCGGTCGATAAATCTCCTCGTGACCCGATTCGTTATAAATAGGGCATGCCCTGGAGCACGTCTGGCATTTCGCACAATACTCGATCGTCAGAAACAACGGCTGCAGGAATCCCCAGTTGTTTTCCCGGTCGAAAATCTTGTTGAGTCCCGACAGGAACTTCTGGACCAGCTCGCGTTTTTCTTCCTCCGTCCCGGGACGGGGGAGCTTGAGCGCCGAAACACCGTCCAGATCCGTTTCGTACTTCTCCTTCAACTCGTCCGAGATCTCCTTTATTCCGGGCTCGAGGTCGAGCTTGTCGTACGGCGGCGGCAAGGGCGGAAATTCGGAGACGTCGAGCTTGACGATCTGCCCTTTCCGGCGGCAGAACTCCTTTATCGTCGTTTTCTTGTTGTTGTCGTCATTACTCACTTTCGGTCTTCTCCTCAGTTGCGGTTGCCGCTTCGGCCCACGTTCCCTTTTTAATGTGGGGAGCCGCCCAGTCGATCCGGTAACCAAGCGCCTCGTTGATCCGCTTTTCGAGCTTGCTGCCCCTGATGTTGGGCTGGTCTTCCCATCGCACCTTGTGATAGGTGAAATACTTACCCACAAAGTGCGTCATGTGCGTGAAGGGAAGGTATATCAGGAACGCCGCCGCCAGCGCCATGTGGACGGCAAAGCCCGTAGACACAGCGGCCGTGCCATTGAAGGAGATCAAGTCCGTGATGAACACCCTCAAGGCGGAGTACGAAATGTCTTCCGTCGCCCAGACGGCCAGACCGCTGGCGAAGACGGCGAAGAGCAGAACCAGGTTGAAGTAATCGGTCCAGACCGACGTCCTTCGCAGTTCGCCCCTGGCGAATCGGCTGGCCAACAATCCCAGAGCACCAAACGCACCCATAACGGCGCCCACAATTCCGAACGGCATCGTAATGTAGTGCACGGCCTTCCCGAATATATTGGTCGATTCGGCGGACACCGGTACTCCGAGCACCGTGAGCAGTCCTCCCAGAAAAACCAGCAAAACGAATACGATTGATAAATAGAGTCCAAAATGAAAGGGGAACGAAAAAATCCAGAGGGACCGGTTATTGTGGTACATCGACTGGATAAAGATGATTTCTTTGGCCATTTCCTTCAGCTCGTTGGAAACAGACACCTTCGCGGGTTTTGTCCACCAGTCGATTTCTTCGTAGTATGAACCGCCGTATTCCGCTTTTCCCTTTTCGTGCGGTATCGGATACAGATCCCAACGGAGATGCATGGGCATCGTCGCCATCCGGTAGGCCCTGTAAGCCGTACCTATGAAAAAAACGGTATAGGCACCGTACATCAGCAGCTGCAGTCCACTCATAGGGAACCTCGCATCGCGTTGTGGTGATTCGGACCGGCGGCGAGCGCGCGCGCCGGTCTATTTCTGTTTCTGTTCCAGCTTCTTCTTGCCATCCAGCGTTTTCTGCTGCGCTTCGAGCACGTCTCCTTTGACCTTCACCGTTTTCTCTCCGAAAAGAGAGAATCTCAACCAGAAATACCCGAATTTGAGCAGTTCGACGTCGTCGGTCTTGATTTTCTTCTGCATCTCTTCATCGACTTCAAACTTGTCAAAAAACGTTGTGTCAAACAAAAAGCTTCTGAACTTGTCCAGGTTGTAACTCGCCGTGAAGAACATCTCGATCTTCTGGCCGGTGAGATTTTCGCCTGTCTGGAAAAACTCGTGAAGAGTCAGTTCCCTGAAGTAGTATCCCATCTTGTCGTACTCGGCGATCCCCTGATTCGCCAGCCACTGTGCCACCGTCTGCTTGTGGTCCTCGTCGTGCCCCTTGCACACGTCTTCCTCGAGCAGAAAATAGAAGTCATTTTCGGCGCCGGTGCCGGAGTCCTTCTGCGAACCCATACCCAGCGGATACATCCGGCAGGCCCAGGGCCGGTCCTCGTAGACCCCGCAGCCGAGTTCGCCGACGAACGGACACGTTTTGTTCTCGTCGTCGTTCATCGCCAGCAGAACTACCGGGTACTTCAAATTCTTGTCGAACGGGGATAACGTATGTTTGGAAAGAAATTCGTCCGAACTCATCTCCAGGTTGTTCTTCAACCGGAGAATATCGTATGGAGTCAGGAAAATATTAACGTCCGCGCAACATGCGTTGAAGCAAGGTACGCCCGGATGGCAGGAGAACGAATACGAGTCGTCCTTTTTGAGCTTGGGGTAGTGCTCGAGGATCTCCTTCTTCAGCCGTTCGATTTCCCTCATACCTGATCGCGCCGCCGATCACCCTCATCTTGATCTTGTTCCGTCGCCCGGTATCCACTCATTATCTATTTTTTTCGGGAGTATTCCCTGCCGACTTCCGATCGAACGATCCCTTATTGTCGCTTTTTCCCTTGAACGACTCGACGACGTCTGGTTTCACTTGCACAGTCTTCTCGCCGAAAAGACTGAACCGCAGCCACAGAAACGCGAAACGAAGCAAGACTTCGTCGTCATAGCGCATCTCTTCCACGAAGTCCTCATCCACCACGAACTTCTGCAGGAGCGTGCTTTCGAACACGAACTCCCTGAACTTGTCCAGGTCGTAGCACGCGGTGTACATCATGTGCATCCTCTCCGGTGAGAGGGTGCCACCGTCCTCGAAGAATTTGTGAAGCGTCAATTCCTTGAATGCCTCTCCCCACTCGTCGTACTCCTCGAGCCCCTGGTTTTCGAGCCACTGGCGGACCGTCCACTCCCTGGGCTCACTGAACCCCTTGCACCCCTCCTCTTCCATAAGGAAATAAAACCGGTCGCCGCGCCAGCCGTCCGGCGTGTCCTTCTGCGCCGCCATTCCCAGGGGATACATGCGGCAGGGCCACGGCCGATCCGAATAGATGCCGCACCCCCCCTCCGTAAGGAACTGACAGGTCTTGGCGTCGTCGTCGTTCAGGCGCAACACGACCACGGGTGTCTTCATGTCCTTTTGCACGGGCAGAAACGTATACTTTTCGAGGAACTCGCTCGAGGTCATCTCGAGACGTTTCTTCATGCGCAACACGTCGTACGGAGACAGGAAAATGTTCACGTCGCCGCAGCACTGGTTGAAACACGAAACGCCGGGATGGCACCCAAACTGGAAGGTGTCGTCAGGGCCCAGCCGGGGATAATCCGCGACTATCTTCTCCTTCAGCTTATCGAGCTGTTCATTGGGCTGGACGGGCTCCTTGTCGTCGCTCATTCCTCGCCTCCTTCAGTGTGCTCCTCGATCATCTCCCGCGTTGCGGAGTCTGACCAGACCGGAATCATCAGTGAGGCGGCGGCACCAGGGTTGACCGCATACCGGTACGAAGCGCGCTGGTTGTAACGCTCCTTCATCCAGACCCACCCCGACTTGTAGTAGGAACATTCATTGTTGAAGCAGACGTAAAAGAACTCCTCGTCCCAGGTAGCGTCGTCGGGAACACGCCACTTCCTGAGACGGGATCCACAATGGGTGCAGGTTCCAGGGTGTTTTGCCATCACTTTCCTCACTCGATCAATAATCCCATGGTGTCGGCCTGACAGCGGTTACTACCCGGCCGCAGCCGCGCAATACCGTGACACATCCGGACGTTCGAACGGGAATAACTGCAAAGCGTCGGGAGCGGAGATCTCTGGACGCCGCGACGCGACGCCCAAAGATCCCGCAAACCCACAGGCCCTTACTGCGTAAGGTATTTAACGGGCCTCTTGATCATCTCCCACTCGCCCGTGTTCCTGTCGTAGGTACAGTTACAGAAGGCGAGCCAGTTCTCGTTGTCCATGCTCGGTTTGTCGGACCGGAAGTAGTAGCCCGGCCAACGTGTCTCCTCGCGGAAGAGGATGGAACGCATGTGAGAATCCGCCTGGTACATGCGGTGGACGTTCTCCCAACCCCGCATGAGCTCGTGCAGATTCTCCGCACCGATTTTGGCCGAGTCTTCCTTGAGGAAGGCCAACAACTCCATGCCCTTCTCGATGAGCTTGTCGCTGGTCTTGAATTGACTCGAAACACCTCCGGCGTACTCATCCATGATCTTCTGCAGCCGGTACATGAACTGCTTGGGTCGGATGTACTCCGGGTTGATGTTCGGGTCGGTCGTCGCACCCTTGTGCGCTTCGAAAGTCTCGAGCGGCTTGAGGATCTCCGCGGTCAACGCGTCGACCTGGGCCTGGTCCACGTTCGGCGGCGCGCTGTTGTCCACGGCGTAGGCGACCATGGCCTTGGCAGCGATGCGTCCCTCGGCGTGCGAGCCGGAAGAGAACTTGTGGCTCGAGGCTCCCGAGGCGTCGCCCGCGGCGAACATGCCCTTGACCGTGCACATGTTCGTGTAGCCCCAGAAGTATTCATCCTTGGTATGGGATGTCTGGAGATCCTCCGGTCCCGAAACCCAGGCGCCGGACGCGCCGGAATGCGAACCGATGAAGTAAGGATCACACGCCATGATCTCGGAGGGCTGTTTCTCGGGCTCGACGTTCGACGCGGCCCACAAGATGGCCTGCGAGATGGTCATGTCCAGAAAGTCCTCCCAGGCCTCCGACTCGAGTTCCTTGAGCTTCTTCTTGCGCTCTTTCTCATCGGTCACCGCGTCGGAGATCTTCTGGATGGCGTCGGCCGTCTGCATATAGATCGGGCTCTTGCCTTCCATCACGTCCAACATCATCAGCCAGTTACGGATGTTGGCCGGACGCGGCTTCACCTTGCCGTAAGGCAGCCACTTTTCGAGCTCCGCGGCATTATCCTGCATGTAGTTGCCGCCCTGCGCGTTGGTCGCGATCGACTTGAACAGCAGGAACCAGGCGCCCACCGGGCCGTACGCGTCCTTGAAGCGGACGGGAATGAACCGGACTTCCTGGCAGGTCATCTCGGCACCGCCGTAGATGGTGAAGAACGCGCTCGCGCCCGAGTTGAACGGCGGGTACCAGGAGCGGCCGAAGCCCTCACCGGTCGAACGCGGCTTGAACACGTGCACCGCGCCACCCATGGAGACCAGCGTGGCTTTGGCCTTGAACACGTATATCTTGTTCTCCCTGGTGCTGAAGCCGATCGCGCCCACACACGTGTCGCCATCCATCAGCGGATGAGTGATGAAAACGCGTTCGAAGTATTCGCCATTTGCCTCTGCCAAAGCGGTTTTGGCAGCTTCTGCTACGATAACCTTGTACGACTCGCCGTTGATCATCAGCTGCCAGCGACCCTCGTGTACGTATTTGCCCTCCTGATCCTTCCAGATGGGCAGACCCCACTTCTCGAACAAGTGGACCGACGAGTCTACGTGGCGCGCGATGCTGACCACCAGGTCCTCGCGGGTAATACCCATGAGGTCATTGCGGACGTAGTCAGCGTAGTCGTTCAGGGTGTTGTTACCGCTGTTCAGATCCACATACTGGTTGATGGCCGACAGTCCCATCGCGACGGCGCCCGAGCGGTCCATCGCCGCCTTGTCAACCAACGTGACCTTCAATCCGTTCTTTTTGGCCCAATAAGACGCTTCCACCGCTGCGCCGCAGGCGGCCATACCGCCGCCGCAAATCAGCACGTCTGTTTCGACCGTTATAGTTTCAAATTCCGCCATTTTCGTCTTTCTCCTTGGTTCGTTGACGAAGAAATCGGTTCGTTATCAGACACACCACGCTCGACTAGAGCGTGAGGATCTTGTCGATCTTGACCGGGCCGACTTCGGTATTCAGGCCAGCCGGTTCGCACATGAGCGTCTGGCTCTTCAGATCATCGTCGCCCGTCGGGTAGTGATCGAATGGCTGCGCCTGTCCCTCTTCGGTAGTGCGAATCGGGAACTTGAACCGTTTCAGCATGCCGTTTCGGAACTTGAGGGTCCACATGATCGAGTCAGTTGCCCGCAGCGGAGTCACGCTCGCGCCCATCGGGACAAAATCAGCATAGCCACGGACCTCGATCGCCTGGACCGGACAAATCTTGACGCAGCTATAGCACTCCCAGCACATATCTACATCCTGGTTGAAAGCCTTCATCGTGTCCTTGTCCAGGACCATGAGGTCGTTCGGGCAGATGTACTGGCAAGCCGTTTTATCGAGCGCCTTGCACCCGTCGCATTTCTCTGTGATTACGAAGCTAGGCATTAAACCCTCCTTTGTACATTAGGATTTACCTTTGGCTCCTCCAACACTTGAACTTACCGTTAGTTGATACGTATCACTCCGCTATTTCCTGGCTTCAGCATCACCGGTCGCGTGACCGTGAAGCTTTACATCCACCTTCTCCGTCAGGCCGGAGTAGTACTCACGGAGAATAACCAATACTTCGGGACGGCTGAATTCCGCGGGAACGTCGCCGCCTTCTGAGAGCAACTTGCGAAGCGCCGTACCGCTCAGGAACAGACGATCGTTCTTGTCGTGCGGACAAGTCTTCATCGAGGCCATGCCTCCGCACTTGTAGCACCAGAACGTCCAGTCGATGGGCAGCATTTTGCACTCGAGGGCGCCTTCCCACAGTTTGTGGTAAATATCCTGGGCATCGAACGGGCCGTAGTAGTCTCCTACACCGGCGTGGTCGCGCCCGATAATCATATGCGAGCAGCCGAAGTTCTGACGGAATACACCGTGGAGCAACCCTTCACGCGGACCGGCGTATCGCATGTCGAGCGGGTAGCCGCCCGTAACAACGCGATCCTTGTCAAAGTAATAGTCCACTAGCGTGTTGATGCAGTTGACACGAACGTCGGCGGGAATGTCGCCGGGCTTCAGTTTCCCGACCAGCTGATGGATGTACAAGCCGTCGCTCACTTCGGTCGCGATCTTGGCCAGATACTCGTGGGATCGATGCATCGGGTTGCGAAGCTGCAGCGCGGCAATCGTCGTCCAGCCCTTTTCTTCGAAGACCTTGCGGCTCTCCGCCGGGCGCTGGTAGACCCCCTCGAATTCCGTCGGAAACGTGCTTTCGGACAGCACCTTCACCGGACCGGCGAGGTTCCACTCTTTCTGATTCATTACCATCTGCACGCCAGGGTGTTTGTCATCCGTCGTCGTGAAGACGTGCTTGCACTCGAACTCCTTGTCGATCTGGTAAGACTCGGTGACCTTCATGGTCGCCATGATTTCACCGTTCTCTTCCGTCACGAGCGTGATCTCGGTGCCGGGTTCGAGCTTTTCATCGTGGGACAGCGTGATCGGAATGGGCCAGAAGACACCGTTGGTCATCTTCATGTCTGCGCAGACGCCCTTCCAGTCTGCCTCTCCCATGAAGCCTTCGAGCGGCGTGAAACCACCGATGCCCAGCATAATAAGGTCACCCGTTTCTCGCGAAGACACGGTCACCCTGGGCAACGATTCCGCCCGTTTCAATTCCTTGTCTCTTTCCTTGCCTTCGAGAAGCAGGATTTTCAGTTCGTCGCTTCCGTGGGGGGAAATCAGTTTGGACTTGGCCATGACTGTAGTACCCTTTGGTTTAATAGTTCCGGAACTACACGGAGGACAATCAGATTTCTTAACCTGATTGGATTATATGTTACTTTTTTCACAAGGCTGGGCGTCACAAATTCGCGGGCCCTTTCTTCTTCGCTTCCCGGGTCACGCGTTATACGTAGACACTTAGCCTGGATGCCTTCGATGACGGGCCATCCGCGGATTTGTGTATCCACTCCAGCCGGCTCTATATTAGTTCTTTGTGAAATTTGTGTCAAGCCCCATCTTGTCCGTTTTCGGAATTCCGCAAGGATTTAAGATTACCAGGAACGCTATATATCACAGCTTGTTACAGCATAGTCGTCACTAAGTTAAAAACGTCGAAATCCCACGTTCCAGCTCGCTTGCCGATCGGCTTCATTCATGATTGTCCCTCATAACTATATGGAGTGTAACACAATTATGGGATTCTCGCTTGCCGGGATTTCCGCCCGTACCGCCACGATCCAGGAACTTTCCAAAATAACTGATCCGCCGCCCCGGAGTCCACTCCGGACCGTACAAACCGGGCCCCTTGTGAAATAATTAACTATCAATCTTGACATGATCGTGGCTTCAGGAGTAGCGTAGGGAGTGAGGGCGTCCGCGCGGAATTTTCGACAATCAAAGTTATATGGAAGGAGCGTTGACATGGCCGGCGCACGACTGGTTGACCCGGACCTGGAGTTTATAAGGGCCGTGAAAAGCGCTGGTGGCGAAACACTGAAGAATTGTTATCAATGCGCCACGTGTTCAACGGTTTGCAATCTCTCCCCCGACGACAAGCCTTTTCCGAGGAAAGAAATGCTGATGGCGAACTGGGGCCAGACAGAGGACCTGATGCGGGATCCCGACGTCTGGCTCTGCTATCAGTGCAACGATTGCACGACGTACTGCCCGCGCGGAGCACGCCCCGGCGATGTTCTCGCCGCGATCCGGGCGTTTACCTACCGGCACTTCTCGTTTCCCTCGTTTATGGGCAAGGCGCTGTCCAATCCCAGAGCGCTGCCGCTCCTGATTATCATTCCGATACTGATCATGACGGCGTGCATCGTATTCACCGCACCGAAGGACGCGGACGGGAGTTACGTCTTCATGACGAGCAGCGAAGTCGACTTCAATCACTTCCTGCCCCATTCCACGGTCGATGCGCTGTTCGTATTCGGCAACATCATCATATTTATATTCGCCGCGGTCGGTTTCGTCCGTTTCTGGAAGATGCTGCAGTCAAACGGTGACAGAAAATCGGTTTCATTCGGATCGGCGTTCCTTTCCACAGTCAAGGAAATTTTCGCCCATTCCCGTTTCCGCAAATGCGGCACGAATCACGCGCGGTCGACAGGACATATGATACTCCTGTTCGGCTTCATCGGCGCGATGATCACGACAGCGATTGTGCTCTTGTTCGTATTCATACCGCACTACCTGGAGCTGCTGGGTGCACAGAGCATTCGCTCGTTCTTCCACGTGCCGATCAACTTCCCCCACCCGGTGAAGATCCTGGGGGCACTGAGCGGCCTTGCGCTCACGGCCGGCGGCGCGTTGCTGATCTATCGCCGCTGGACCAACAAGGACGAAGTGGGCGCGAACGGCTATGCCGACTATCTGTTCCTCTACGTAATCTTCATTACCGGCCTGAGCGGGATGTTCTCGTGGCTGGCACGCCTGACGGGCGTCGCGCCGCTGGCATACGCGATCTATTTCCTGCATATACTCGGCGTCTACTTCCTCCTGTGGTACATGCCGTATTCCAAGTTCGCCCACATGTTCTACCGGAGCCTGGCGCTGGTTCACGCCCACACCACCGGTCGAATAAAGGGGTGACGGAGGTCTACCCGCGGCGCACCTGGCCGCGTCTCTTCAAAGGGGTCTTCAGGTGTCGCGCCACGAGTTCCTGCACCAGCGCCGGCAGGGAGCTTTTCTTCGATTCCAGCCCGACCTCGAGCCCCAGCGATCGAATCACGCCTGACGTCGTCGGGCCGATCGACGCCACCAACGCGCCTTTCGCCAGCCGTTCCAGATCTTCCGCGCCAAGATTCTCGGCCAGACCCCTGGCGGACGACCCGCTCGTGAACACGACGACATCGGGCAGGTGGGCAAAGAGCTTTTCGCGCGCCTCCGGCGGCCATTCGCGATAATAAGTCTTGTGGACGGTCAGCGCGATGACATCGGCGCCGGCCTCCTCGAGCGAACGCTCCAGCCGGTCGTCGCCGACGTTGCCGCGGACACGAATCACGGTCGCATCGGAGAGGTCGAGTTGATCGGCCAGCTCCCGGGCGAGCACCTCCGTCGTTGTCCGTGACGGCACGAAGTCGGGTTCTATGTGATCTGCGTTGAGCGCGCGCACGGGCCCGGCCCCGGCCACGGCGATACGGTAGTCCTTGAGCCCGCGGATGTCACCTAACGTCTCGAACCACTGTTTGAGGAAGTAGCGGACTCCGTTCTCGCTGGTGAACACCAGCCAGCGGTCCCGAGTGGAAATATTGCGCAGCGCTTCCCATTCCTCCGGCCGGAAATCCTCTTCGGTTGCGATGGTCGGATACGCCAGCACTTCGGCTCCGAGTTCCCGCATCTCGCGATACAGCGGTTCCGCCTGGTCTGCCGGTCTCGTTACCATTATACGAACGCCAAACAGAGGGCGCTTCTCGAACCAGCTGATCGTGTCGTGGAACCGGACGGCATCACCGATGACGAACAAGGACGGGGGTTTGAGCCCGCTTTTCCGGGCATCTCCAGCCAGTTCAGAAAGCGTCGTCGTCAGGGACCGCTGCGTCGAGAACGTGCCCCGCTCGATCGCAGCGGCGGGCACGTCGGGAGACATTCCGGATTCCATCAACTTGCCCGTGATGGCGCCGATCTCGGACACCCCCATGTAGATGACCAGCGTGCCGTGCCGCGCGCCCGCGATCCAGTCCCACGGCGCACCGAACGCCGCCTCGTCGAGCGCCTTGTGCCCGGTGATGAACATCACGAACGACGCTGTCCGGCGGTCGGTACACGGGATACCGGAATAGGACAGGGCGGCGACTCCCGAAGTAATCCCCGGAACAACTTCGTAACGGATCCCGCGCTCTTCGAGATACCTCGCCTCTTCGCCGCCGCGCCCGAACACAAAAGGGTCACCACCCTTGAGGCGGACGACGCGTTTTCCGCGGGAAGCGAGCGTTGCCAGCAGTTCATTGATCTGATCCTGGGGGAGCGAGTGGCGGCCCGCTTCCTTGCCGACGTAGTGGTGTTCGACCTGTGCCGGAAGCGTGAGAACGAGCTCGTAGGGAATCAGGCTGTCGTAGACGACGACATCGCAGTTATCCAGGAGGTACTTCGCCCTCAGAGTGACCAGGTCCGGGTCGCCCGGCCCGGCACCCACCAGAAAGACCATCCCGCCTTCTTTTCCGCTTCCCGCCATGGCTCTCCTATGCCGGCATCTCGAGGATCCGGTCCAGTTCCGCCTCTACATCGGCTTCTTTGCCCTTTTTGAGCAACTGCTTCCAATCCACCTCGAGAAACTCAGAGTAGCACATGTTCTTCTTCCGCGGTTCTCCCGGCCATCGTTCCCGCACCGAGTCGCGAAAACCCGCCGCGATCTTCATCAGCTGATTCCAGTGTTCCGGAAAAATATTGTCGAGGACGAGTCTCAGGTGCCCCGACATGAAGGGCGCCCTGCCATCCGTCGAGACCGACACCGTCAGACAATCGCGTCTCAACACGGCGGGGAATATGAAATCGCAGTGCAGCTGATCGTCGACCACGTTGACCAGCGCCCCGGACCCTTTGGCATCGTCGTATACGCGCCTGTTCAGTTCCTCGTCGTCGCTGGCGGAAATCACCAGGGCGAACGCGGCCGCTTCGGGTGACCGGTACTCGCGCTTTTCCAGATTGATTTTTCCCGCCGTGGCATGATATTCGAGCTTGTCGTGCATTTCGGGCGCGACCACAGTGATGTCGGTGTCGTAGTCCATGAGCGTCTCGACCTTGCGCAGGGCCACGTTTCCGCCGCCCACGACAAGACACCGGCGACCTTTCATCGTCAGGCTGACGGGCATGTAATTATTTGTCATTTTGGCCTCAATCCGTTTTGGAAGCGGGCGCCGATTTTACGGCCTTCACGACCCGGTCGACAAGCCGACGCGTGGCCCGGTCCAGTTGATCCTGCAGTCGGGGCGGCAACTCGTTCTTCAGTGAACTCAGCTCCTCCCGCCGAATTTTTTCCACCGACAGGCTGCCACCGTTGTAAAGGGGCTCGTGCAACACCTGTCCGTACCAGTACGCAAACTCACGCAGCCTGCCATCGATGATCTCCTCCGCCCTCGGCACCGCCAGTTCTCTCTGCCGTTGCCGGTCGGCCACGAAGCGCTTGACATCCTCGAGGTCCCAAACCGTGACCGACGGATCCATCCCCGTAGCGGGCACTTCGACGTCTCTCGGAATCGCGAGGTCGACGACCGTCTGGAGCCGCCCTTTCCGCAACGCGGCGGCGCGCTCGAGCGCTTCACCCGTCACCACCGGCTCCGGCGACGATGTGCAACTGACAACAACGTCCGCGGCGGCGAGCAGATCCGAAAGCCCGTCCAGACCCGAGGCGGCCGAATCCACGCCCCGGAATCCGGCGGCGAATTCCGCCGCCCGGGCTTCGGTACGGTTGGCAAACACCAGCCGGGCGCCTTCGATCCGTGCCAGCCTCCTCGCGGCGAGCTGTATCATCTGATTGACGCCGATGAACAGGAAACGCGGCCTGTCGAGCGATCGCACGGTCTCGTCCAGCATCTCGACGGCGGCGGTGCTGACCGAGCACGCCCCCCTGCCGATCTCCGTGTCCGTCCGCACGCGCTTGCCCACACGGAAGGCCTGATGGAACAGGCGATGGATGACCTTGCCCGCCGACTTGACCGCGCACGCCGAGCCGTACGCCTCTTTCAGCTGTCCCAGGACCTGGTTCTCGCCGAGCACCATCGAATCGATCCCCGCGGCGACACGGAACAGGTGATCCGCAGCGTCGAATTCCGGGTAGACGTCGAAGTGCTCGCGACACCGCCCCAGGTCCAGCCCCCTGAACACGCCGTAGAAAGCGGCGACGGCGTCGACCGGATCGCTGTCGCGACCGGTGACGAAGTAGAACTCCACCCGGTTGCACGTCGACACGATCGCCGATTCCTTCACGGCGGTCAGACCACCGAACACGGCGTTCGCCCGGGCGATATCGTCGTTTCCGAGCTGGAGCGGTTCCCGGTCGTCGAGCGACGATGTTTTGTGGGTTGTGGCGCACGCCACCAACCGCCAGTTACCGGATTGCATGGCCATAGTTCCTGTGAATCGGGCCGGGCCCAGAACTTTACATGATCAGATCAGCGACTGCAAGCCCGCCGCGGCGACGGTGACGTCGTCGAAGCCGGCGGCCCGGAGTATCGTCGCGGCCTGGTACGAACGGAGGCCTCGCTTGCAGATAACGACGATGCGTTCTCCGCGGTCGAATTCTCCGGTACGGGCTCGCAGCTCACCGATCGGTACGACGGACATCCTCCCCGCCGACGCCACCAGCGATTCGGGGAGCGGGGCGTTTTCCACCTCCGCCTCCTCGCGCACGTCGAGTAACACCATTCCCGAACCCACCGCGGCATCCAGCCCGGAAGAGCCTGGACCGTCGAAACCCTGTCCGCGCTCGACGGCCATCACCACGCCGGCCAGGTGGTGCAGCGGGTCGAGGGCCTCGGCAAAGGGCGGCGCATACCCGTGCTCGAACTCGAACAGGTCGGACACCGCCGACCCGTGCTGCAGAAACGAAGAAAACACGTCGACTCGCCGGCTGATGTCCCCCTTGCCCACGGCCTGAAGTCCGAGCAGCCGCAGGCTCTTTGCCTCGTAGACCATCTTGAGCACCATCATCTTCATTTCCGGGTTGTAGTCGGGACGGTCGCCGAACGAACCCCACACGGCGCACGCGTCGAGGCCGGCGATCCTGGCCGCTTCCTCGCTGAGGCCGACACCACCGATATTGGTCTCGAACGCCCGCAGCACAAAGGCGCCGACGACTCCCGGAAATATCGTCTTTGTTCCGGCGAGGTTTTCCGCGATCACGCGGCCGTGCCGGTTGGCGAGTGATCCCATGGGGAGAAAAATCGGCTTGCCCGTGATCCGGTGACGCGACTCGATGCAGTCACCGCCGGCGAAGATGTCCGGATCCGAGGTCCGGAGCGTGTCATCAACGACGATCCCCCCCGTGTTCCCCACTTCGAGTCCGCACTCGCGCGCGAGCGCCACCGTCGGGCTGACTCCGAGGCATAAAAATACGTAATCGACTCCGATCGACCCCTCTCCGGTCACGTGCACAACGGGTTTGCCGTCACCGTCGAGTTCGATCTTCTCAACGGTCGCTCCCGTTGTGACGGCGATCCCGTCACCCCCCAGCGAGCGTTTGACGATCTCCGCCATCTCGGGGTCGAGCATCCAGGGAAGAAGCTGTGGTTGTTTCTCGTAGAGCCGGACCGAGATCCCCCACATCGCGGCCACGGCCTCGCACAGCTCCACGCCGATAAACCCGCCGCCCACGATAACCGTGTTGTCCACCTCGCCCCGCTCGGCGAACCTGCGGAACGCCGTCACGTCTGCCGGTGAGGTGAACGGGCGGACCCGCTCGCTGCCCGGCACGGGAAACGGTGGCTCGTTCGGCGTCGCTCCGGTCGCGATAACCAGCCGGCCGTAGCCGTGGACGATCTCGTCACCCGAATCGAGCATTTTCACTGTCACCGTCTTGTTGCCGCGATCAATGCGGATGACTTCCGCGCGCGTCACGGCTGTGAATCCTCTGGTCGACGCGAAAAACTCCGCGTCCCTGGGGATACCGTAGGACGTATTGAACAACTGAGCCATGCTGTTCACTTCACCGGAAGCGAAATACGGGAATCCGCAAGCGGCGTAAGACAGGTGTTCTTCTTTCTGAAACAGTGTAATGCTGGCTTCGGGCAGACGGCGCGCGAGCGTCGCCGCCGATTTTGTTCCGGCCGCGACTCCGCCGATGACGACAAAGTCGGACCGCTCAGCGGTTGTATGCATGGAGAATCCTCCGGAAGAACGGGGAGCTTCCGTAATTTCAGACCAGGGCGGGTCCGGGGCCCGACGCACTTATTTCGGGACCTGCCCCCTTACCGAGAGCGCAATCTTGTACAACAGCGTGACGACCAGAATGCCGATGCCGTAAACGCCGAACGATATCATTATCTCGGGAAGCGTCGGCCAGTACTCGGTGACCGTACCCAGCGGGTTGGGCACGAATCCCGCCACGACCATTCCCAGTCCCTTCTCGATCCAGATCCCCACGATCAGCGCAACGCAGGCGATCCCGAGCGTAGTTTCGTTCCTGCGTGTCTTCGGATTGAAGAGGACCAGCAAGGCGAGAACCGACAGCGATATCGACGTCCACATCCATGGAACCATTCTGGTGTGTTCGCCGATTCCGAAGAACAGATACTGGAAATGGAGCGCGTGTTCGGGGATATTGCTGTACAAAGCCGTGAACAACTCCGTTCCTACGAAGAAGATGTTGATGGCGAGGGCGTAGGTCACGATCGTTGCGAGCTTCTGGACGGCCTCTTTGCCGGCGTCGAACGTCGTAGTTTTCCGCAACAGGAAACAGAAAAGGATCAGGAGCGCCGGACCGGCGGAAAACGCAGACGCGAGAAACCGGGGCGCCAGAATCGCCGTCATCCAGAACGGACGCGCCGCGAGACCGGAGTAGAGAAACGCCGTCACCGTGTGGATGCTGATCGCCCACGGTATCGAAAGAATGATCACGGGCTTGAGCCACCGCGGAGGAGCGATACCCTTGCGTTCGGCGTCCAGTGTGTAATGTGAAATCAGCATATTGAGAACGAGATACCCCATCAGCGCAATGGTATCCCAGAACATGAGAGAGTGCGGCGACGGGTAGCGGAACACGTTGATAATCCGGAGCGGTTGTCCCATATCAACGAAAATGAAGGTCATACACATGATCACCGCGCCGATGGCGAGAAACTCGCCGAGAATGGTAATCTTGCCGAACAGCTTGTAATTGTGCAGGTAGCACGGCAACACCACCATGACCGCTGACGCCGCCACCCCGACCAGAAACGTGAACTGGGCGATGTAAAATCCCCATGTAACGTCCCGGCTCATGCCCGTGATCGTGAGTCCTTCGTTGAACTGCTTCATATAGAACAGAAAGCCCACAAAGATGACCACGAACAGAAATCCAACCCAGGTCCAGTATCGCCTGTCGCCAACAAGTGCTTTCTCTAACATGGGTACCTCACACCAGGTAGTAAACTTCGGGCGCCGTGCCCAGACCGGGCTTGCGCCTGATGGCAAAGTTCTCTGCGAGGAGCTCCCTTACTGCTGATTCGGGGTCCTCCAGGTCGCCGAAGACGATGGCTTTTTTCTCGCACGACTCGACGCAAGCGGGCAGCTGTCCCTTCGCCAGGCGCTCTTCGCAGAAAGTGCACTTTTCGACAACACCGCGTGTTCTCGTCGGGTAGTTCTCGTCAATTTCTTCGATGTGCGGCCGCGGGTCACGCCAGTTGAAACTGCGCGATCCGTACGGACATGCGGCCACGCAGTACCGGCATCCGATACAGCGGTGCCAGTCCATCATCACGATCCCGTCCTCTTCCCGTTTCCAGGTAGCCTGCGTCGGGCACACCCTCACGCACGGCGGATTGTCACAGTGGTTGCAAAGCAGCATGACCGGCCCGTGAGCGAGATCTTCCTTCGTGTATTCGCTACTCTGTTCGTGGAACGCATGCTGGAAGGACTCCTTCCAGATCCACTTGACTTCGTCCTTGGGGTTGTCGAAATCAGGCACGTTGTGAACCTTGTTGCACGCATCGATGCAGCTGGTACAGTCACCCGCTTCGTGGCACTTCTTGAGGTCGATCACCATCGCCCACCTTTTGGCGTGCAGCGGCGGCGCTTTCTCGAGAGTTCCTTCCACTTCCTGTCCAAGCAGCCTGGAGGCCGGTTGAACCGCACCGCCGACGCCGATCGCCGAAATCCCGGCGATCTTCATAAATTTTCTTCTATCCATTCCCATCACTCGACCTCCCTCGGTTCGACGTGGCACTCCCAGCAGTAGGGTGTGACCGCCGTGTAGTCGTGGCACCGGTCGCAGAACTCCGACTTGTTGACGTGGCAGCCCATGCAGGTGCGCGAGAGGCTCTTGTCATAGTGCGTACCGTCCGGCGCGACCCAGTCCCTGTCCGCCCGGCGGACAACGTCATCTCGCCATTCGTTGAGGAGATCCATGTGGTACGCCCTCATGTATTCTGTATCGGCGACACACGACTCGCCGGCACCGGGGGCGATCACCGGATCAGGGCCGGTCTTACCCTTACCGGTCGCCAGGTTGTACCACATGGGCGTCGTCACCAGTATGAGGAAGACGATGAGTCCGCCCAGGATTTTTCCGGCATCATTCATCTTTCTGGCCCTCCTCGGTTTCGTAGGGTTGCGATCGCAGGTCGGTAGGCCTCGACTCGCCTTTCATCACGAGCGCGTTGCCGACCAGCTCGTGTATGCTGCCGATCTGGACTCCCGGCGCCCAGAAATCAGCCACCGCCGGCAGAGTTGCCTTGTCGATGGCACAGATGCAGGTCATCAGGTTGACGTCGTGTTGTTCCTGCACATATCTCAGTGCACTGCCCCGCGGGAACCCGCCGCGCAGCCTCATCTCCAGGTTTTCGTCGGTTCCCAGGCCTGACCCGCTGCCGCAGCAGAACGTCTGCTCGCGAATCGTGTTTTCGGGCATCTCGTGGAACTTGTTGCATACGCTGTTCAGGATGTAGCGAGGTTCTTCGAGCAGCCCCATCCCCCTTGCTGTGTTACACGAGTCGTGATATGTAACGGTCCAGTGGTCGTTACGGCTCGGATCGAGTTTGATTTTGTTGTTGTGGATGAGATCCGCGGTGAACTCGCAGATGTGAACCATCTTGGTCGACGCGGCGTTCTCGAATCTCGTTCCTGTGATTGGTGAAACCGGCGCTTCGAGAAAGTCCGCGGGTCCGTTCATCGTGTCCATATACTGGTTCAGCACCCGCCACATGTGCCCGCACTCTCCTCCAAGGATCCACTTGACGCCGAGCCGTTTGGCCTCAGCGTATATCTTGGCGTTGAGCCGTTTCATCATCTCCGCCGAGTGGAACAACCCGAAGTTGCCCCCCTCCGACGCATATGTACTCATCGTATAGTCGAGGCCGACCTCTTGAAACACCGCGAGGTAGCCGAGGAATCCGTAGTAGTGCGGGTCGCCGAAGTAGTCGGCGGACGGCACTACAAAGAGGACTTCAGCGCCCTTCTTGTTGACGGGAATCTCGGTCTGAACGCCGGTCAAGTCCTTGAAGTCGTCGGCGGCAAAATCCATGCTGTCCTTGAACCCGTGTGGTTGTACTCCCAGGTGGTTTCCGGTACGAAAGCAGTTGGCCGCCGGGGTTGTAACCCAGTCGATTCCGAGGCCGAGGTCGTGGAGGATTTCCCGGACCATCATCGTGATCTCCGCGGTGTCGATTCCGTACGGACAGAACACCGAACAACGGCGACACTCGGTACACTGGTAGAAGTAGTAAAACCACTCCTTGATCACTTCGGGTGTCAGGTCCCTCGCGCCAACCATCTTCCCCATGATCTTGCCGGCCGTCGTAAATTCCCTGCGGTAAATCGACCTCAGCAGCTCGGCTCGCATGACGGGCATGTTCTTCGGGTCTCCGGATCCGAGAAAGAAGTGACACTTGTCGGCACAGGCGCCGCACCTGACACAGATGTCCATGAATATCTGGAACGACCGGTACTTCATGAGCCGTTCCCGCATTCCCTCGAGGACGATCTGCTTCCAGTTCTCCGGCAGATTCCATTCTTCTTCCCTCGGGTCGAAAGCCCGTACGTGGGGCATGTCGAGGTATTTCATCGAGTCGGCGTTGGAGCCGTAATTGAAATTTCCTTTGCGGAATTCCACCGTCGGATCCGTCCAGCTCTTTTTGGGTGGCTTGTAATCGATCCGTGCAAGCTCTTCGGGCTTTTTCGCTTCGTCAGACATTTCCTATTCCTTCTCCAGAGGTAGTTCGGCGGCTCGCATCACGTCCCTGAACTCGTCTTCGTATTCTTCGTAAGTATGGGTCTTGACCTCGTAGTCCCACGGGTTGACGTGACGTTTCATGCGGGTGTTGTTCGCCATCGCCCTCGTCGGGCTCAAGAATACGCCTCCGAGGTGCATCAGCTTGCTGAACGGAAAATACGCGAACAACACGCTCACAAAGAACAGATGGACGAAGAAGATAAAGCCGATTCCTTCGGGCACGACGGGTTTGAAGGCGACGAGTCCCATGGCCAGTTCCTTCACGCCGACGACATCCACCTTGTACACATGACGCATGAGGATACCGCTGATCGCGATGCCCATTATGAGAAACAGGGGAAAGTAATCGGTCATCAAAGATATGTACCGTACCTGCGGAATGTATACCCTGCGCAGGAACAGATACGTCACCGCGCCCAGGAGGACAAAACTGGTCAGATAAAACACCGGCACGCCGATCTGGAAAAAGCCATCGAGCGTCTGCATCTTCGCAATGAATGCGGGTACCGGTTCGGCGAAGAAGCGGTAGTGACGTATGAATACGATCAGAAACGACCAGTGAAACGCCAGCCCGGCTCCCCAGAGCCATTTATCGGCCCCGTACACCAGCCTGGCGCCGTCTTTCAACTCGGCTTTGTTGTTACGGAACAACGATCTGAAGAACAACACCTCGAGCGCCATTCTTCCGATGGTACCGGCGGCGTTATGCGGGTTCTCGAGATTGCTGTTCTTGATGAAGTCGAGACTTTTCTGCTGGCCGCACGTCGTGGGGATCCTGAACGGGACCTTGGTTCGGGACCACTTCACGATGCGAAACACAAAGCCGAACAGAAACAGGAATATGGCAGCGTAAGGTATAATGACTCCGAACAGCTGGGTCAGGCCGGCTTTGCCGGCGCCCACGAATACCGCCAGATACAAAACGGCCATCACGACCAGGGCAATAATGACGTTCATCTGCCACCTCCTCCCTTTCTTCTTCGTATGTCACATGACATCATCGGCGGGTTCTCCCTTTTTGTGGGAAGCGCGCGAAGCGCGCGGCTTCGCCGTGTACCTTTCCATGATCTTGACCGACTGCCTGCGAATCTCTTCCGTGCGGATTTCGAACAGTTGCCGCCGGCAATCCGAATACTTGTCGAACGCAATCAACGCGGCCCGGTCGATCCTCTCGTCGAGCGTCGCAAAACCTTCGGCCTGGCCGGGATCAGCGGCCGCGTCGGCGAGAACGTCCCGAATAATTTTCTTCAGCTCGAATATGAACGCGACGGCTTGTGACGGGGAAAACTCCTGGACCGAGCGGATACGAACGATGCTGTCGAGGGCTTCGCTCAGGGCGTCGTCGTCCAATTCCGCGGCCAGTTGGTCGTATACGGGACCGATCGACCGATCGATTGCGTATCCGATTGGATTCCGGAACCTGTCCTTTTGTCTGGTCAGAAACTGGGAGGTCTGTCGGGGATAGGTCGCGATGATGGCTTCGAACCACTTCTCCAGGACGGCCTCGCGGCTTTGCTGCAACAGAGCTGTCAGCTCCATGATTCACCACTTCCTCGCTGAGCTCGATCACTGTGTCCGTGGCGGAACCGGCTTGCTTGTTAATACTTTCACAAAACTCAACAGCAAAAAGACCGGACTCCACCCAATTGTGGCGCGGGCATACTTCACCCGCGTTCACTCACGAGAAACCCGGTCCGGTCATCCCCGGACCGGATTCCCGTGAAGAGGGGCGGCGATTACACGCAGCCGGTCGGTTTTGCCAGTCCGGCGACCTTGCAGGCGCCTTTTGCAGGTCCGGACGGAAACAGTTCGTATACTTTTTTCAACGGGAAGCCGGTTTCTTTGCAGAGCTTCCGGATCATAGGAGCGATCCCGAACTTGAGATAGTAGTCGCGCAGATAATGGACGAGCTTCCAATGATCTTCCGTCAAATCGTCGACGCCTTCCGTCGTCGCGAGCGCTTTGGCGATCGCTTCGTTCCACTCTTCGGGTTCTTCCATAAATCCATCTTCATCGACTTCGATTTTGACTTCACCTTGCTCGAATATCGGCATCTCAGACTCCTCCGTATTGTGTTATTGGCCTTTGTCGCGCCGTCTCGCGCCGGACAGCCGGCACGCGGGCGACCTCGCATCATCGCATATCAATAAAGCCGCAGGGGCACTGCTCGAAACACTTCTTGCAGCCCGTGCAGAAATCCACCTTTACCTTGTATATCTCGCCCTTGACGAGTGGTTTGATGATTGCGTTGTCCTGGCAGTAACTCCAGCAGGCGCCGCAATCGAAACACATGCCGCAGCTCATACACCGTTTTGTTTCCGAGACGGCTTCATCAGCGGAGTAGGTGCTGACGATCTCCGCTGTCATGCTCTTGAGCCGCTCTTCCACCGCCACTTCGTTGTAGGGGACCCTTTGCGCTTCCTTGTAGTAGGGCAAGAGCATCCGGTCGGCGCGAAGCACCGGCTCTCCCGGGACGGCCGGCATCGCTTCGCTGGTAATCATCTCGTGAATCGCCAGCGCAGCCTTGCGCCCGTGAGCGATCGCGTCGATGACGAGACCGAGGTTGACGTTGTCGCCGCCGGAGTAGACCGTGTCATCCATGGTCTTGAACTTCTCGTCGACTTTGATCCAGTCCTTGCCCTCGATGAAGTTTTCAAATCCCTTGAAGTCGGGGGCCTGGCTGACTGCGGCAATCAAACAGGTAAAGTCCAGATCGAAGGTATCCCCTTCGATCGGCACTGGACGCCGGCGGCCCGAGTCATCCGGCTCACCGAGTTCCATCTGCTGACACTTCATACCGGTCGCGTTGCCGTTTTCCGCGTATATCTCGGCCGGCGCGGCCAGGAAATGTATGTCGATCCCCTCGTCGATCGCCCCGTCGATCTCCTCGTCGATCGCGGGCATTTCGGTCTTGGTCCGCCGGTAGAGGATCGTAACTTCGGCGCCGAGACGGCGCGATACACGCGCCGCGTCGATGGCGGTGTCACCGCCGCCGATGACGACGACCTTGTCGCCTATATCGACGGATTCACCGGTGTTGACTTTGTGAAGAAAGTCGGTCCCGGTGTAAACGTTGGAAGCCTCTTCACCGGCGATCCTCAGCCGGATCCCCTGGTGCGCTCCGATGGCCACGAAGATGGCCTTGTACTCCTTGCGCAGGTCGTCCATCGACACGTCGGTACCAACCGCCGTGTTGGTCTTGAGCTCCACACCCATGTCGAGGATGCGGTTGATCTCTCCGTCGAGTATGTCGTGCGGCAGCCGGTACGGCGGGATTCCGTAACGCAGCATACCGCCCGTCTTCGGGAACGCCTCGAACACCGTGACGGGATAACCCCTCAGCGCGAGGTGATATGCGGCCGTCATGCCGCCGGGCCCGGAACCAATCACCGCGATCTTCTCGACGCGGTTTTCGTCGGTGAGTTTCTTCGGATTGATGCCCTTTTCCAGAGCGTAGTCGCCGATGAACCGTTCCACCTTGTTGATACTGACAGCGCCTTCCTTCTCGTTGCGATTGCACTCGCCTTCGCACGGATGGGGACATACGCGTCCGCACACAGATGGAAACGGTGTGGTTTCCGCAAAAATGTGGAATGCTTCCTCAAAAACCTGGTCCCGGGATTTTTCGTAGTCCTCCGCCTTGGAGATCGTCATCAGCATTTTGCGGATACGGTTATTGTTGGGGCACGCGTTTGTGCACGGAGGAGTCTTTTCCACCATCTCGGGGCGTTCGGTCGACTGCTCGCGGCTGGACCCACCCGAGCTCCTGAGCCCGCCGAGTCCTCTCTTCTTCTTCTTGACTACTTTTTTGGGCATGATGCTACTCTCTCGCTGAGTATCATAGGGCTACCGATTTATCGATATTCCACCATTATTGGACCTTCCCCGTCCTTTCGCCGCCGCGTATTCCACCGCCCTGGAAACGACCGAAAAAGCCCACTGCTTCACTCCATCGGCATGTATGTGACAGTAACACGCCAGTGTATTTCCATTCACCAGTCCGTCCCTGGCCTCGCCGTACCCAACCCCGGTCTCCACCGCCATACAACTCGCCGCGTGCGTGGTGCCCTCGACCGGGCCACTGTAATGGAATTCGTGGCCCCGCAGTACCGTGTCCACGGCAAAGAACGGATTGGGTGTGTCCACCCGTATCGATGTGTATCCGTGGCCCACCGGCTTCGAATGCATCTCCAGGTCGACCGGAAAAACACCGGCCATGGGATAGACCTTGTCGCCGTACTTCAGCGACCTGGCCAGATAAATCAATCCGCCGCACTCCGCGTATACGGGCATTCCGTCCGCCGCCGCCATCCCGACCGAATCCATCATCGGCCGGTTGCCGGCGAGTTGTTCGGCGTGCGTTTCCGGGAACCCGCCACCGATATAGAGCGCGTCGATCCGCGGCAGTTTTTTTCCGGACAACGACGACACGGCCACGAGCTTCGCGCCCGCCGCCTCCAGCGCCTCGAGATTTTCGGGATAATAGAACGTGAAAACCGAGTCGCTGAAGTACCCTATCGTCGCTTTGCCCTCACACCGCACCACCGGAGACGGCCCGGATCCAGACCGCGGGGTCGGGACCGGGCCCGCCGCCCCGGCGATATCGATCATCCGGTCGACGTCGATGTAGCGCTCCGCGATGTCGTTCAGCACCGACCGGAGACCATCCGTGTTATCGAATTCTTCCGGCGTCACCAGGCCCAGGTGACGCCCGGGGATCAGCGTCGAATCCGCCCCCAGCTTCGGGATCGCTCCGACGACGGGAAGGTTGCAGTATTTCTCGATTGTCTCGGTGATGATCCCAACGTGCCTCTTCCCCGCCACCCAGTTGAGAATCACTCCCGCGATCTTCACGCCGGGGTCGAAATCGATGCACCCTTTCACTATGGCAGCGGCCGTTCTGGTCGTCTTGGTAGCGTTGACGACCAGTACAACCGGCGCATCGATCAGCTTCGCAAGTTCCGCCGTACTGTGGGTTCCGGCCGGGTCTTTTCCGTCGTACAACCCGCGGTTGCCTTCGACCACCGCGATGCCGTCGCCGGAGTGTTCGGCAAACGACCTCAGCACGTCGTCGCGATCCACCATCCAGGTGTCCAGGTTGCGGCAGGATACCTGGGCAACCCTTGACAGCCAGGCCGGATCGATATAATCCGGCCCTTTCTTGAAGACGGATACAGCAATGCCTTTCCGTTTCAAGGCTGTAAGGAAGCTCAGGCTGGCGATCGTTTTGCCCGAATCGCCGGACAAGCCGGCGATTACGAGCCTGGAAGAGCTCAATGACATTTGCTCAACTCCGGATGTCGCCCTAGTCGTTGGCCGCACCCTCTCTGTGCGGGATCTCTATATAGCTACCTCCGAAATACGTATAGACGCAGCGTCCGGAGTCGATCAAAACTTTGATGGCACCTTTACAGGTCTTTTTGTCGATCTCACCCTCATACATCTGCATCATCGCTTTGGTGAGATCCATGGGTTTG
>CBDUWU010000016.1:0-25548 GCA_965371015.1 uncultured bacterium
GCCGGCCGCGAGGCCGGCCAGCGTTTCCGGTGACATGTCGGGAGTCGTATGAATATAGACCCTATTGCCGATCTTGTAAACGGGGGGCGGAAGCGTTTTTTGCTCCAGCCGCATCGCCAGGGCAAAGTTTTGCGTCGTCTGGCGGACGACGTCTTCCGGCGGCACACCGTGGATCTTCGCCAGGGTGTCGACGACCCTCGCGACCATCGCCGGCTCATTTCTCCGTCCTCGCCACGGCGCCGGCGCCAGGTAGGGACAGTCTGTCTCCAGGACGACGCGATCGAGAGGAATCGCGTGGAGGATATCCGCCAGTCGCGACTTCTTGAATGTCGCCATCCCGCCGATCCCGAGGTGGAGTCCGAGTTCGGTCGCCCTCGTCGCGTCGGCCGGACCGTGGTTGAAGGCGTGGAATATCCCCCTGAATTTCATCCGCTCCGAAGCGAGAATGTCGAGTACGTCGTGTTCGGCGTCACGGCAGTGGATGACCACCGGCTTGTCCTTGAGCCTCGCCATCCACAACATGCGGCGGAACACCTTGCGCTGTACGTCGCGCGGCGAGTGGTCGTAGTAGTAATCCAGCCCGATCTCACCGACACCGATGATCCGCGGCCGGTCGAGGAGTGCTTTCAGTTCCAGCTCGTAGTCCAGGGTGTGACCGGCCGCGTTGTGGGGATGGGTCCCCACCACCCCGTAGACAAAAGAATACTTGTCCACGAGCCCCGCTGTGGCCCGGGCGGAATCGGGGTCGAAACCGATGTTGACGATCGCCCGCACGCCCTCTTCCACGGCGCGCGTCACCACATCGTCGATGTCGTCACGAAACAACGGATGGTCGAGGTGGGTGTGCGAGTCGATCATGATTGTTTATATAGTCGAGCGGAGCCGGCGTGGGTCACGCTGTTTGTGTTTACTCGTCGGCCGGGATTTCCAGCCGGGGGAACAGGGGAACCGGCTTGTTCACCGTGTGCCAGTCATCCGCCCCCGGCCTCGACGCCTCTTCGAGTCTCAAAGAAGCGACGTCGGCGGGCAGCCCGAGTTGTTTCCTCATCTCGGACGACTTGGCCGGCATGAACGGCACGCACAGCACCGAGCAGAGACGCAGCACTTCGAGCAGCACGCGCAGGCACCTGTCGAGGTCCAGCTCCCGCTCTTCCCCAGCCTTTGCCAGCTCCCACGGCTTTTGTTCTTCCACGTACCGGTTGGCGGACTGGACGGCCCGCCACAACGACTGCAGCCCGTGGTCGAAGGCCAGCGATTCCATCGTCTCGGTATAGTCCGCCACGACTCCCCCGGCGACCCGCTCGAAATCCGACGCGGCCGCTTCGCTCCACGCGGGGACTTTGCCGTCGCGGTACCGGCCGGTCATCGACAGCGCCCGCGAAAACAGGTTGCCGAGTTCGTTGGCCAGTTCGCTGTTGTACCGGGCGACGAACAACTCGACCGTGAAGTCGCCGTCACGATTGAACGCGATCTCCTTGAGCAGCAGGTATCTCAACGCATCCGAACCGAAAAAATTCGCCAGGTCGGACGGTTCGACGATATTGCCGATCGTCTTGCTCATCTTTTCGCCGCGGTTGTAGACAAACCCGTGCCCGAAAATGCACCTGGGAAGGGGCACTTCCGCCGCCATCAGCATCGCCGGCCAGATGAGGCAGTGAAAGCGGGTGATATCCTTGCCGATGATGTGGCAGTCGGCCGGCCAGTATTTCTGGTAAAGCTCTCCCGGTGAGTCGCCGTATCCCAGCGCCGAAATATAATTGATCAGCGCGTCGAACCACACGTACACCACCTGGTCCTCCGCGATCGGCAGGGGCACCCCCCACTCCCTGCCCGCACGCGACACGCTCACGTCCTGGAGCCCCTGCTCGATGACCTTGAGGATTTCGTTCTTCCGGATTTCCGGCTGGATGAACCCCGGGTTGTCGTGAATATGCGCCTCGAGCCGGTCGCTGAATTTCGAGAGCGCAAAAAAATAGTTTTTCTCCTCGATGAACTCCGGCTCCGTTTTGTGGCGCGGGCATTTTCCGTCGACGAGGTCCTTTTCGACCACAAACTCCTCGCACGATACACAGTACAAACCCTTGTACGTACCCTCGTAGATGTAGCCGTTCTCGTGTATGCGGCCGAACAGATGCCGCACGGCGGCGATGTGCTCCGGCGACGTGGTGCGGATAAACTGGTCGTAAGATATCTGGAGCGCCCCCCACGTCTTCTCGAATTCGACCGCCATCTCGTCGGTGTAGGTCTGCGGGTCTTTGCCCAGGCGGTGGGCTTCTTTTTCGACGTTGGTGCTGTGCTCGTCCGTGCCCATGAGAAAATAGGTGTCGTAGCCCGCGAGTCTTTTGAACCGGGCCAGGCAATCGGCGCCGATTTTCTCGTAGGCCGTACCCAGGTGCGGACGGGCATTGACGTAGTCAATCGCTGTCGTGACGTAGTATTTTTTCAACTGTCGGAGCCTCTATTCCTTTCTGGGTGCAAGCTTGGCGGTAAGGAATCCGAGGACATAGCCGATGGCGATCATGAGCAGAACCAGGAGCAGTTGCGAGACCCTGACCTGCCAGAAAAAGATGGAGAACGTCACAACGGCCATGTTCTGCAGGAGAATAATCACAGCCAGAATGGAAATCACAATGATCGCGATGACCTTCGGCCGTTTGAAAAAATCGCTCATTTCAGTACTCCGTTTCCTGACTTTTTCTTGCCGGACCACATGTCCGGAAAGTACGGTCAGGATGCCACATTCGGCAGCCGGTTAGCCACAAGATTCTTTATGATAGTATGTTATCATCATCTGCCGACACGATTAAACCCGGTCCCGACAGGCAATAAATGACCGTTCGATTTGTAATTATAGCCCTCTTTATCTCCGCAGTAACGGCCGGTCCCGGGGCCGGCCGGCAGCCGGACGTGTGGAGCGATATGTCCAACTACAAAGGGTGGCCGGTTTCCAATGTCGTCATAACCGGGGTCGACAAGGGTCAGGCCAGGCAACTCCGCGAGGGACTGGACCTCTCCGGGGAGACCACCTTATACGATTCCCGCCTGCGCGAGGACATCGACCGGATCCGTCTGTTCCTCGCCCGTCGCGGCCACCCCTACTCGAGCGTTACACCCCACGTCGAGGTCGATGCCGTCAAACGGGAGATCGAGCTCACGTTCGACGTCGATCCCGGTCCGCCCGTCGTCATCGACAGCTATCGTGTCGGCAACGCCCCCGAAGCAGACCGCGAGCGCATCGAGCGGGTATTGAGTCTGCGTCCCGGCGACGTGTTCAACGACGGCGCCATCGAGATGGACATCCAGGCGGTCGTCGACGAACTCGAGAAATCCGGGCACGCGCGGGCCAGAGCGGCCGCCACGTTCGAGTGGATCGATACCACCAACGTCGCCATACGAATCGTGGCCATCCCCGGTCCCGTATTCTATTTCCGCAAGGCCGTCGTAAGTGGCGTCGCCGACGACCTGGCCTCGATCGCCTACACGATGGTCGACATCCGCCGCGGTGAACGGTACGAACCCCGCACCATGGTCGACGCGAGGAACTTCCTCAGCCGGACCGGACTGTTCCGCCAGATCCGTCTGACCATGGAAGATTCCGCGCCGGACTCGCTCGACCTCATCGTCGAACTCCAGGAGCAGAAACCCCGTTCGATAGAGACCGCCGTCGGCTACTGGTCGGACGAGAAATTCACCGGACGCGTCCGCTGGCAGCACCGCAATATCTTCCGCAAGGGGCGCGGCATGTCGTTCGAAATCGTATACAACCAGTTCCGCCAGTGGGGCGAGTGGGCGACGTGGTGGCCGGCGTTTCTCGGCATGAAGAAGTCTCTCGCCACGCTGCGCCTGGGTATTAACAGCGAGAGCGAAGTCAGCTACGACCTCCTCGCGCCGACGGCGAGCGTCGCCTACGGCTACAATTTCACGCGTCGATTCACCGCGTCTATCGCCGCCGCCATGTCGCGTGCGTCGTACGACATATTGACGGACGAGAGAGACACCTTCGAGGATCCCGAAGGTGCGGTCGGCTGGTTAGAGGGCTGGATCACGCGCGACGCCACCGACGACCGTATCTCGCCCTCTTCCGGGACGTTTTCGTGGCTGAGGCTGCAGTGGGGACCGCACGGCGGGATCAGCGAGGCCAACTGGTTCAGCGCCGAAGGCAACGGCACGTACATGGTACAGATCAAGTCCACGGTCCTGGCCGTCAACGCGCGACTCGGTTACGGATTGCCCATAGAACCCGCCGTGGTCCTGCTGCCGGACCGGCGATTCTATGCCGGCGGCCCCGTTTCGCACCGGGGATTCAGGCGGCGCATGCTGGGGCCGAAGGACTCCGGCGACCTTCCCCTGGGCGGAGAGGTCATGACGACGGGGTTCGTCGAATACCGGTTTCCGATCGTGTGGAAGTTCAACGGCGCCGTGTTCGCCGACTGGGGACAGGTGTGGCAGTACCGGGGCGAAGCGACATTCGAAAACGTAGAGATCGCCATCGGGCCCGCGCTGCGGATCATGACGCCCGTGGGTCCGCTCCGGTTCGACTGGGGGTTCCGGCTGACCGATTACGACACCTCTCAGCCGCGGTCGGTTTTTCATTTCGCCATCGGATACATGATGTAGATGGAAGAAACGAAACCGAAGATGAGCGCAAAGCGCATGGCGGTGAAAGCGGCGAAGATTCTTGCCGCCGCCACCGCGATCCTCGCGGGAGTCCTGGTCGTGGCCGCCGTGTTGTTCGTACTGCGCCCGGCGCGCGAAGGCGTCCTGGGGGTGGTTCTCCCCGTGGTTCAGCGCGCGCTGCCCGGCGACCTGACCGTCGGCACCGCCACCTGGCCCGATCCCGGCACACTGCGCTTCGAAAACGTCGTCTGGACCAACGGGCCCGACACGCTCGCCGCCCTCGACACGCTCCATGTTTCGGTCCGCCTGCGCGCGCTGGCTCGCCGAGACGTCCACGTCGAAGAGCTGGCCATCTCGGGCGCGCGCGCGGACATTGTGGCAATCGCCCGTCTTTTCCCCGCAGGGGGCGGTGAGCCGGACAAAAATGACGAGGGAGGCGGCGACGCCGCGTTTCCCCGGAACGGAGCGCTGCCCGGGGTACCTTCGATCGCCGTCGATCGTGTCGCGATCGACGCCCGGCGTATCCGGGTATCGGAAGCGTTCGATCTACACGGTGTCGTCCTGGTGGGCAACGCGGAAGTCCGAAGCGGCAGCCAACCCTACATCAGTGTTACCGAGTTGTCGCTGCACGAATCGGTCAGCGGCGCCTCCGTCGACAGCCTCTGGTTCATCGCCGACCTGTCCACTCTGGATGTCAACGGAGAAGGGGTCGTCCGGATTCCGGACATCGAACCGTGGTTCTTCGACTGCACTTCGAATCGCGACGGCGAGTTTCGCATCCGTCTCGCCTCCGGTCGAGACGCGGGACCGCCACTGACCGACGGTCTGTTGATCGACGGCCGGGCCGAAATAGCCGACGCCCGGGTGCAGGCCGTCGATTTCGACCTGTCGTTCAGGCTGCCCGACTCCGGGGAACTGTTACGGGTCACGGCGCTCGAGTCCGTGCTGTCGGGCCCGCTGGCGGATACCGCCCCGCTTCGCGGGCTCCGCGGGTCGGCGCGGGGCAGCGCGCGCCTCGAGCCGGATACCTCGCTCCGGGCCGAACTCGAACTGTTCCCCAACAGCTGGTTCGACACGCTGCACGTCTCGGCGACTTACTCGGACGGAGGACTCGTCGTCGACACGCTCGAGCTCACGGCGCCGGGTTTGAGCATTGCGGCGTCCGCCGGTATACCGACCGCCGGCGGGTCGGTCAGGGCGCGACTCGACATCGACGACACACGATGGTGGTCGAACATTTTACCCGGCACCACACCACCCGAGAGCCTCACCGCCGCGTTGTCGATCGAAGTCCGCGGTTTGACCGGCCCCGAACCTGTCGCGGTATCGCTCAGCGGCGTTTTGTCGGCAAACGGCATTGCCGTCGACACCCTCGTGATCAACGCGGGAATCCCCCGCGACAAAAACAAGCCCCTCGACATCGAACTGCTCGTCCGGTCGATGGGCAGCGCCCTTGCCACCCGGGCCAGCGTCCGCACCACACCTGATATCGTCGTCACACTCCTCGAGTCGGAAACGCGCGGAGACCGGGGCGTCAACAGCCTGACGGGAGAATTTCGATACAATCCAGGCGATCGCAGCATAAGACTGTCGGGCGTCCGCATTAAGGGAGACCTGGGGGACTACCTCGTCGACGCGGCCGTGGACAGTCTCCTGCGGGGATCCTTCAACGTCGAGTGCCGGTGGCCCGAACCACCCTCGATTCTGCTCGACCGCCTCGAAGCCGACTCGACGTCCCTGGCTGCCATCGACAGCGCCTGGAGCGCCGACGGCCCCTTCACGATCAACGTCGAGGGCGAACTGACACGGGATGATGACGCGCCCGGCGTCTCGGCTGTCGCCGAGTTGCGCCTCCCCGGTCCGCGCGACCTCGCGCCTTTGATCGGCGACGCCATCGACGTCGACAACTGGGGTCCCGTCGAGGGACGCCTGGAGTTCGTTACCGGCGCCTGCGACACCGCCACGTCATTCACCGCCCGCCTCGACCTCGGCCGAACGTCGTGGCTGGATACGGCACTCGTCGACGTGACCGGATGCGGCGCGGAAATCACTTTTGATACCTTGCTCGTCAGCTTCGACCACCTGCGACTGCGGGCGACGGGCGGGCGCCGGGACGGCCAATACGACCTCCACGCGTTTCTTTCCATGGCGGACTCGCTGCTCTTGACGCGTTTCCTGACCGGCCCGGTGTACCCGGCGGTGACTCTCGACGCCGCCGTTCACCTGACGGGCCCGGCCGACTCGCCGCGACTGGTGTCCGACCTGGAGGCGCGGTTCGAGACGGCTGCCCTCCGGGTCCCGCGCATCGCCGGACGTGTCGAATTCCTGAACGACTCGCTCCGCGCCCGCGTCGAGCTTCCGGAGGGCACGCGCGGTTACGGAGTGGTAACGGACAGCATTTCGCTCACGCACACCGGCGTCGTCCGGGGTGAAATCCTGTCGGGAAATACGGTGCTGTCGATGCGGGGCCCCGACACGTTCGTACTCGTTTCGGCGTACTGGGAACAGAACGGCGGCCTTACCGTCCGGTGCGACACTGTCTTCTTTTCCATGATGGACCAGGATCTCGTCTCGGCGCGCCCGTTCCAGATAACTCTATCGACAGACAATGAATTCCGCGTCGACGAACTATTGCTCGAGGGAAGCCTGGGCCGCGTGGTTGCCGCCGGCTACACCAGCCCCGATTCCGCCGAGTTCAACGCCGATATCATCATTCACACCCCGCGCAAGCCCGGCTTCGTCGACATCGCCGACCGCCTGTGGCCCGACAGCCTCATCATTCACGCGGATATCGACGGCCCGGCGACGTTTCACATCAATGCTGTCGTCGAAGGGATTGAACTCGCCGGAAAAACATCCGTCCGGGCGTTACTGGAGTTTCACTCGACCCCCGATTCGACGCGCGCTCTGGTCGCCGTCACGTCCCCTGACCGACGACTGCTCGAGGCCACCGGCCGGCTCCCGTCGTACCGCCTGGGTGAGCAGCTCGGCGGCGGGCCCGTCGAACTCGACGCGGTCGTCGACCGCTTTCCGCTGCCCACCGGCTACGACTCCATGTTCGACCAAGAACCCGGGATCCTCGGCTGGCTCGACGGCCGCGTCACGGTGCGGGGAACGGCGGATGACCCGAGCGGTATCGCCACGTTCGAGTGCGTCTTTGCCGAAGGCGGCGGCATTGAACTGGCGAAGTACGGGGTGAACGTCGACGCAGTGTTGACCGGAAGCGCTGGTCTGGACACGGAGTTGACCCGAATCGGCGAAGAGTGGCTTGTGCCCGGCATGCCGGATGCCCGCGGCCTCCGGGGAGTCGTCGCGAGTCTCGCTGTCACCAAATCCGGCACCCCCGTCGTAGACGGCAAGCTCGTCTATCCGGTCGCGGTTTCGCTGTCTCCTTTGTCGGCGGTCGTTCCGGACGACGCCGACATGAACCTCGAACTCCGCACCACGCGAATCGCCCTCACCGATTTCGACCCCATCCTGCCGCCCGATCTGGACCTGGAAGGAACGTGCGTCCTGGAGTTTTCCGCCCGGGGAAATCCGGACAACCCGTCGCTACAGGGAACGATCGACACGGACGAGATGAAGATCGTCTCGGCGCGGGGCGCCCAGATTTCTCCGCAGGTCAACCTCGAGCTGGGCGGCAACCTGACCCGGCCGTCGATCAAGGGAAACGTCCAGATCCGCAGCGGCTTCATTCGTATCCCCGAACAGCGGTCGAGCCTGCACCCATCGGAGGGAACGTCCATATTGTGGCAGGCGGCGGACAGCGCGCGGACGGCGGCGGATTCTTCGAACGCCGGCCCGTTCGATCCCAACGCTGAACTGCCCGAACCGCCGGAGCTCGATCCGGGTCTCGACCTCGACATCACGCTGGAGATTCCGGGTTCATTTCGCATCATCGGCTCGCGGATGAACGTCGTGCTTTCCGGTGAGCTCAGCCTCGTTCAGAAAGGTTCGACACCCGTACTGACCGGGCAGCTCATTCCGCAGAGCGGGCAGCTCCTGTTCATGGGCCGCAACTTCGAGTTGCAACGGGGAAATGTGAACTTCTACGGCGGGGACGAAATGAACCCCGCGCTCGACCTCACCCTCGTCACCGAGGTCGCCGGGTATCGCGTCGAAATCCGGCTGACCGGCACGATGAACGACCCCGAGATCGAACTCACGTCCGAGCCCCAGCTGCCCGAGAGCGACATCATGTCGCTGCTCGTGTTCGGGCAGCCGATGAACGAACTTTCTTCATCGCAGTCGGGTCACCTGCAGCAGCGGACCGCCGAGGTGCTCATGGTCTACGGCGCGGTGAAGCTGCAGGAACAGATGTCAAAACAGACGGGCGTCGACATCATCACGATTCAGCAGAGCACGCGGAATCCCGACGAATCAGCGCTCGTCGTGGGCAAATACCTCAACAGCAGGACTCTCCTCAAGTACGAGCAGAGCCTGGAAAACACCGGGACCTACCTGATCCGTCTCGAATACATTCTGACCAAGCGCATTCGTTTCGAGACGTTCGTCGACCAGGCCTCCGAAACGGGAATCGAAATCAACTGGTCGAAGGATTACTAGAAAGGCGATCGAATCATGGCGCTGCGGCTGCGGGAGGTCGTCGCGCCGGACCGGTTTTCGCGCGGGGTCAGCGGAGGGCCGATCGGCACCGGTGGAGGTCGAGGAACAGGCTGACCAGCGTCGCGTCGATATTCATGTTGCGGACCAGGATTTCGTGGCGAGCCCGGGAGATCCGGTCGATCATCCCCGGAATACGTTTGCGGTCCCAGGCGGTGGCGGCCTTGTTCAGAGCGGCCGCCTGCTCGCCGTTGATCATCAGCGACTCGTCCCCCGACATCACGTCGCGAAACGTCACCGTCAACTCGTGGAGATACCGCGCCACTGCGTCCCGGTTACCGCCCCCTCCCACGGCCAGGGCCTGGCCGATCACCCACGACTCGTTGGCGCCGTCGAGTTTCGTCACGAACGTGGCCGCGTGGCCCCCATCGCCATCGAGCGACTGGGTCAGTGCCCGGGCTCGTTGCAGGTTGCCGTGCGACAGCCGTGCGGCGCGTGCGGCCGTATCGCCATCGGTCTTGTAGTAGCCGGTTAGAATCCGCTCAACGGCGGCCGTTTTCAACGGGGTAAACCTGACGTGCTGGCACCGCGACCGGATCGTGTAGAGGATGCTCTCCGGATTGTCGGTCACGAAGATCATCACACTGTGCCGAGGCGGTTCCTCGACCACTTTGAGGAGCGCGTTCTGGGCCTCCTCGCGCATCTTGTGCGCATCCAGAAAGATGAACACGTGGAAGGGCGACCCGAAAGGCCGGGTGTGGGCACGCTGGATCACGGCACGCGCCCGCGCAATCCTGACCGACGCCTTCTTCTTGAATTCGTGGATCGCAAAAATATCCTGCCGTTTGTCGTCGAGCACCCTGGCGATGTCGATGACGTCACCGTCGTCGCCTTCACCGGATCCCTGCGTCGGCGTCGGGTAGATCAACTGGACGCCCGGGTGCTCCAGCGCCGCCGCTTGTACGCACGATTCGCACACACCCGGCGTCCCCGGCGTGCAAGGTTCCGCCTCGCCGCAACAGAGCCGCCGCGCGAATTCGATCGCCGTATATTCCTTGCCCGAGCCCTCGGGGCCGCTGAACAGCAGCGACGGGATACGATCGCGCATCACCGAGTCGAGAAATCGGCCAACTCGTTCGTGCCCGAGGTCGAGCGCAGGAACGGGTCGTAATGCATCTTCTTTTCTGGCAGCCATGAGTGAGGCACAGTATAACACCGAACGGCGGGCCATCCAAGAATCCGGTCGTCAGGAAATATCAATCTGCTATACTGCTTGCTGATTCAAACCATGGGTGCCCTCAAAGCCATAGAAATACTCCTCGTTCTGGCCGCCGTCTTCCTGATCTGGCGGCGGACCCGGCCGGCCGACGCGCCATACGGCAAGCCCCTGATGTGGGCGGCGCTGGCGCTGCTCGTCCAGGGGGCACTGCTGTACCCCGTCTCGATGGTCTTCGACTGGCTCGCCGCCGGCCCGGTGGAAGCGGCCACCCGGCTCCGGGCGGCCGCCTGGATGGTCTGGGGACTCCAGCTGGCTCGTGCCGCGCTGTTTATGTTCGCCCTGGCGATGTGGCTCCGGATCGCCAGACCCTGGCTCGCGAGGTCATGGCGCGGCGTTGTACTCGCAATTGCCCTCATCCTCGTCACACTCGTCCCCGACGTGCCGGTCGTCGCGCCGCTGCTCGTCATCATCATCCTCCTGCGGCTCAAGTGGACCGGCAACGTCAACGGGTGGCGGCGATTCGTCGGATTTCTGGCGACGTTGCTCCTCGTCGTCCTCTCGTACGTCGACGTCAACCTGGCCGATATGTTCGGCGAGAACCCCGAGACACAATTTTCAATGTCCAGCGAGCCATCGGTGTTTCTCCTGGGCGACGACGTCCCGGAATCCGCCGCCGGCATCGCGGCGGCGACGCGGCCGTGGGACAACGTCATCCGTGTCGCGGGCCTCGTGCTCCGCTGGCAGCTGTTGCTCGCGTGCGTCCAGTTTCTCGTCTTCCCCATCCGGCTCCGGGGCTTGAGCCTCAAGCGCCGGTTCACCGTCACCATGATCCTCTACCGGGTCATCCCCGGTTTTCTCGGCTTCGCGGCGGCGATTCTGGCCATTTACTTCGGCTTCGGGCTGCACAAGGCGCGACTGGCGCAGGAAGCGTTTTCCGACACACTCGACCGCAACATGCAGGCGGCCGGCAAGGTCGTCGACGCGGCGGTCGATGCCGGCTGGCCCGTGCAAGCCGGTGAGCAGCCGATCCAGAGCGTATTCGACGAAGCCCGCGAATGGATCCCCGGGGGAACGGCGGCTCAGATCGTGCTCAAACACGTGGGGCTGCGCGCGACCACCCCGGAGGAATCGTCGGCTACTCCCACGCTGGCGGTGGATACAATATTCGCCGCCGTCGCGACCTCCGGAGCATCCACCTGGTTTACCACCACCGACCTGTTCAACGCCGGCGCCGTCGATTCGGTGAGGGGGATGTCGGTGGCCGACACGGTGCTGTACCTGGCGGCTGCGCGCGCGTTCCGCGACGGGGATGAAGCGGTGGTCGCCGAGGTATACACGCCGCTCGATCGCGAGTACATGCAGCGGATCGCCGACCTGGTACATACCGACGTTCGCCTCCGCGCGATGCCCAACATATTTATCGGCGAGAGCACGGTGACGATAGGAGGTGACAACCGGTGGGCCGACTCGTCATTCGTCGTCAAAGCGCGGGCGGCGGGTGCGGACGAAGAGGACCGGGGCGGCTTCTGGCGCAGCCCCAACTTCCTCGCCCGGTCCTACATACCCGTCTCCAACTGGAGCGAGTCGCTCTCTGGCGTGAGCGGCGCCGCCGAGTTGACGTTGAACGTATCGCCGCAGCGGATGCTGACCGGCATCGTTTCCAACCAGCTCGTGTTTTCGTCCAACGCCATCGCCGTCCTGATATTTATTTCGATTCTGCTGCTCTTCCTAATCGCGGAGTATTCTGCGGCGCGCACGGGGCGCAGCATCATCCGTGGCATCCTCGACGACGTCAAGGGGCTGGCCGAAGCGGCGGGCCGATTTGGCCAGGGCGACCTTAACCACCGCATCGAAGTTCGCGGTCGCGACGAACTGGGCAGCCTCTCGGCCTCGTTCAATACGATGGCGCAGAACATCGAGGGGAACCAGGAACTGCTGCTCGAAAAGGAACGCCTCGAAGCCGACCTCTCACTCGCGCGCGACATCCAGCAGCGGATGCTCCCGCAGGCGCCGCCCGTGATGCCCGGTCTCGACGTTGCCGGCATCTCGATTCCAAGCCGCGAAGTCGGCGGCGACCTGTTTTACTTCCTGCCCGTACCGGAGGGTCGCCTGGGACTGACCATCGGTGACGTTTCCGGCAAGAGCGTGCCGGCGGCGCTGTTGATGTCGAACGTTCTCGCCGCGCTCAAAACCGAGGCGCGCCTGGTAGAAAACGAGGACGAGATCCTCACCCACCTCAACCGTCTCATCGTGGAACAGGTGGAGCCGGGTCGGTTCGTCACGTTTTTCTATGGCGTGGTCGACCGGAATATAATGCAGATGACTTACGCATGCGCGGGACACAACCCGCCACTACTCGTCAGAACGGACGGCTCCGTCGACTGGCTGAGCGAAGCCGGGATGCCGCTCGGCGTTCTTCCTGACCACAAGTACACCGCCGCCGATATCGGCCTCCGTGTCGGAGACGTCCTCGTGTTGTATTCCGACGGTGTGACCGAGGCGGAGCGGCCGGGGACCAGCGAGGAGCCCGAGTTCTTCGACGATCACCGCCTCGAACGGGCCGTCCTCGACGCCCGCGGCAAAACCGCGGCGGAAATCATCCAGGCCGTCGTCGACTCGGTCAACGTGTATACCGGCGGCTCCGACCTGTCCGACGACCTCACGCTGGTCGTAGTCAAAATCACCGACTGAATCTGAACCGGATTGCCCGTCAGCGCGCGAACCACTCGGCCGGGTTGAGCGCCTGCTTTGACTTGCGGATTTCGAAGTGGCATTCGAAGCCGTTGAGCGACCCCGTGTCGCCGACCTCGGCGATCACGTCGCCGCCGGCGATTTTCTGGCCCTGCGAGATGAAGGTAGCGGAGACGTGGGCGTAGAGGGTGTAGTAGCCCCCGCCGTGATTGAGGATGATGCACTTGCCGTAGCCGTCGATCCAGTCGACGAATTCGACCTGCCCGGACGCCACGGCCCGTATCGGCGCACCGGCGGTCGAGCCGATATCGACGCCGTTATTGAACGTCACTGTACCGTACTTGGGATGCTTATGCGTCCCGAAGCCGCGGACGATTTTCCCTTCGACCGGCCGGATCATCTGACCCTTGAGCTCGCCGAATTCGCCATCGGGCACGTACGTGCTTCCGTCCGACGCCAGCCGACGCTTCTCGAGGTCGCCGATAAGGTTCTTGACCTGCTTTTGCGCTCGTTCCAGCTCGTCGATCGCGTTCGCGTGCTCGGTCTTCTGCGAGCGGATCGAGGCGAGCATCGTCTTCCGCCGGCGCTTGCCCTGTTCCATCCGCCTCGTTTCGTCCTGGCGTTCGTTTCGCACGACGGCCATGTCGGCGAGCGATTCGGTGAGAGCCGCGCTCTCCGTCTCGTAGACGAGTTTGCGTGAGCGCATTTCCGTGATGAGAGCCGCGTCCCTTTCGGCGACGATGTGGGTGAACTTGTACCGGCGCAGCGCCTCCTGGATATTTTCGCTGCCCAGGACAATGTCCCACTGGTAGTTGGGATCGCGCTTGTACATCTGGCGCAGCCGTCGCGCGTATACCGACTTATGAGCGGTCAGCGCGACGTCCTCAACCTCGATTCTGGCGCGGAGGCTGTCAACCTGTTCGGACATGAGGGAGTCCTGCTGCTCCAGGTTCGCGAGAAACTGACGGGAGAGATCGATCTCCCTGTCGAGTGCGGAGAGCTTCTGGACGACACTCTTTTCCTGGCGGCGGAGTTTTTTTGATTCAGCGCGGCGTTGCTCGATCTCTTTTTTGATCCGGTCGAGTTCTTCCTGCTGTGATCCGATCCGGTCCTTCAGCGTCTGCTGTTCCGATTCATCGGCGCCCCCCCGCGCGGCGGCCAGGCAAAGTACGAAACAAAGTGCGGCGCTGATGCGAACTAATCCGGCCGGCATGACTACACCTTCAGATATCGGCGCAGCGCGGTGAAACTGCCGATCGATCCGATAAGGACGCACGTGAGCAGATACACGGCGGATTTGTCGATGGAAAAGAACGAAAGTTCGGGCACCACCCGGCGGCTGATCACGGTCAGCGCGTAGAGCAGGGCGAGGGAGAAAATGGCGGCGATGCCGCCCTGGAATGCGCCTTCGATGATGAACGGCGTGGTGATGAACCCGTCGGTCGCACCCACGAGCTTGAGAACCTTGATATTCTTTTTGCGGCTGATCACGGTCAGCCTGACGGCGTTCGATATGATGAAGATGGCGGAGAGGATGACGATGAATCCAACCACGATATCCACGTAGTAGATGCCCCGGATGATGTTCGCAAACTTCTCGACGAAGTCCTTGCCGTAACGCACCTCTTCCACGCCCCGCATCTGCGCTACCTCGCCGGCAAAGTACGCCAACGACGCGCGGTCACGGTGGTCGTTCTTCAATCTGATCCGGAATGAATCGGGGAGCGGGTTGGTGTCGAGCGCGTCGAGCATTTCCGCGTCTTCCACGGGCAGTTCGTTGCGGAACTCGTCGAGCGCTTCTTCCCGCGAGATGAACGTGGCCGACTCCACTTCGTCCCGCGACAACAGATCGCGGTGCAGCTTCAAAACACCTTTCTCGCTGACACCGTCTTCGAGGTAGACATATACTTTCATTTCCTGCTCGGCATAACCGATGATCATGAGGAGGTTGTCGGTCGCGAGGAGAAACACGGCCAGCATCAGCAGCGACAAGCTCATGATGATGACGGAGATCGTCGTTACGCCTTTGTGCCGCCGGATCGTGCGGAACGCTTCCTGTACCAGATAGATTGCTTTTTGAAACATACGTCCGTTCCTAACGGTACCGGTTGAGCTCGGCATCGATGCGGCTCATACGGTCGCGCTCGAGCTGTATCGAATCGAGCCGGTCGTTGAGATTGCCGACCAGCCCCGTTTTGGTGTCCTCCTGAAGCTTGCCGTCGCGCAGGTGGATCACCCTCGGCCCGAAATTCTTGACCAGGTCGTGGTCGTGGGTGGCCATGAGTACGGCCGTTCCTGAACTGTTGATCTTGAACATCAGACGCAGAATTTCTTCGGTCACGACGGGATCGAGATTGCCCGTCGGCTCGTCGGCGAGCAGCACCTTCGGACTGTTTACCAGCGCACGGGCGATGGCCACGCGCTGCTGCTCGCCTCCGGAAAGTTTGTGCGGAAGGTCCTTACGTTTGTGAAACAGGCCGACCTGGTTGAGAACGGTTGTGACCTTGCGCTTGATCTCAAAACTTTTTGCGCCGACGATACGCATCGCGATAGCGACGTTTTCGAAGACGTCACGGTCGTCGAGGAGTTTGAAGTCCTGGAAGATTACGCCGACCGTTCGCCGGAGATAGGGAATGTGCCGGCGCTTCATGCGGGTCGAGACGAATTTGCCCACGACGACCTGGCCGTCGGTGGGGTCCTCGTCCATGTAGATCATGCGCAACAAGGTGCTCTTGCCGGCTCCGCTGGGCCCCACGAGGAACACGAATTCGCCGTTGGCCAGGGTGAGGCTGATGTCGTCGAGCGCGACGTGGGTGTCGTACTTCTTGGTCAGGTGATAAACACCGACCACGGAGCGCTCGTTTTCGCTCACACGATTCAATGCCGGTTTTTGTTGAGACATAGGTCCTCGGCCAGTTTATACGCCTCGAAGAGGCTGTCGGTTTCCGCCGTCCCGCTGCCGGCGAGGTCGTAGGCCACTCCATGATCGACCGACGTCCTCACCACCGGAAGGCCGACGGTGACGTTCACGCCGCGGCGCTGCGAAAGCATCTTGAAAGGAGCCAGCCCCTGGTCGTGATACATGGCAATGTATGCATCGTACCGTCCGCGCGCCGGCGGATCCGCCAGGAAATCCCGGTATGCGGCGGGAAACAGCGCGTCCGCCGGATACGGCCCGGCGACGTCCGTGCCGGATGCTTTCAGATCGCTCAGCGCGGGGGAAATCACCGTTTCTTCCTCGTCACCCAGAACCCCGCCGTCGCCCGCGTGGGGATTGAGCCCGGCCACGGCGATCCGCGGAGACCCGATGCCGAAATCCTCGGCCAGCGAGCGGGCCACCACGCGGACACACGTCGTAACTGATTGATTCGTAATGTGTTTACTCACTTCCCGCAGGGGCAGGTGCCGGGTCAGCGGGACGATCCGCAAATTCCTGCACACCATCATCATCTGGCAGTCAGGACTACTCAAGTACCGGGCCAACATCTCTGTGTGTCCCGAGAAGTGGAAGTTAGCTGAATTCAACGACTTCTTGGAAATGGGCGCGGTGACGATCGCCCCGACCGGCAAATTTCTGGCCATCTCACAGGCGCGTTTTATCGCCACGCCGGCGTGTCGCCCCCCACCCTCGCAGTCTGCGCCGGAGCCGAATTCCGCGTCGACGCCCGTGTCGTGGAGAACTACCCTTCCGGCCGCCTCACCCGCCACCGCGACGGCGTCCGCGGGGTCGCGGGTTACCTGGTCCGGGACCAGGCCCGATCGCTGGAGCCATGGGCCGAAGGCCGGGGGCGCCCCAACGAGGATCGCCGACGATCGGCCGGGGCGCCAGGCGCCGAACAACCGGGCGGTGATTTCCGGGCCGATTCCCGCCGGGTCGCCTATGGTGACGGCTATAACGGCGTGCCCGGGTGATTTTGTCACAGGTCCCTCCAGTCGCCGCCGGAACCCTCCCCCCCGGGGGGATCCCGGCGCGCGTCGGTGCGCGGCGTTTCGACGGGCCGATAGTAGTCCACAGCGGCTGATTTGCTCAACTGTTTCCGGGGCGTTTCGAGGAGTTCGACGGTGAGTGTGCGGGCCCGGAAGTGGATGGTAATGCGCTCCCCGGCACTCACGCGGTGCGACGCCCGCACAGTATTACCATCGATGACGACTTTGCGGTTATCACAAAGGGACTTCGCGACGGAGCGGCTCTTGACGAGGCAGAGGTGTTTGAGCGCGAGATCGATGCGCATGGCGCGGACTTCGCTACTCGCGGAAAATAGCGACGTGGAAGTCCCCGCGGAGTTTTTCGACGTAATCCTTGTAGATCACTTCCATCTTGTCCTGCTCGTACATCTGGCGTAATTCGTTGCGGATTTCTCCGAATTCATAGGGCCGGGGGTCTTCGCGTTCGACGAGCTTGACGATGCGGAAACCCGAGGACTCGCGCAGGACCTGGCTGATATCGCCAGGCTGCATTTCGGCGAGGACGTCGCGGAAAAACTCGGGCAGGTCTTCGGCCTTGAGCCATCCGAGGTCGCCGCCGGGCCCGGCGTTGGGGTCGGTGCTGTACTCGTTGGCGAGGTTTTCGAAGGAGGCGCCCGCGTCCAGCTGCTCGTGCAACCGGGTGGCACGGCCGAACAGTTCGGCGACGTCGTCGTCGTTTGCCGTCATCCGGATCAGGATATGGCGTAGACGCACTTCGTCGTTGTCCGGGTTGCGCTCGGTCACCTGGATTATATGGTACCCGAGCGCCGATTTGACCGGCTCGCTGATTTCCCCCAGTCCCAGGCCCGTTACCGCCCGCGACAGCGCCGGGTCGGCAAGGTCCGCGGGATTTACAAAGCCGAGGTCGCCGCCGAGCGGCGCGCTCGGATCCTCGGAGTAGGTCTTGGCCAGTTCGGAGAACGACTCGCCCGATACGGCGCGGTTGTACACCTCGTCGATACGGGCTCTGGCATTCGTCTGTACGTTGCTCGACGACTCGAAGCCGATGAAGATCGTCTTGAGGTGGACGACGGAGGGCCGGTCGGGAAACTCCGTTTTCTTTTCGTCGTAGAATTTCCGCAACGCATCGTCGGAGATTTCGATCTGACCGCGATCGACTTCGACGCGCAGGACCTCCTCCACCAGCATTCGGTTGCGGATCTGCTGGCGATAGAGCTGCTTGAGGCCCTCCAGCGAGAATCCCTCGCGTTCGAGCTGGCGCAGGAACGGCTCTTCGCCGCCCAGTGCCTGGCGGTTTTCATCGACCGCCTGGTTGACCCTCTCTTCGACGGTGGAAAACGGGATATCGATATCGAGGCGCTGGGCCTGTGCGATGATCATTTTTTCATTGATCAGGTTCTGTAGCACCGTCGTGTACATCTCGTTCCGCTCGGCATCCGTGATCGAAGTACGCCCCTGCTGCATCATCAGCTGGTTGATCACCATTATGATGTCGCTCTCGAACACCGCCTCGTCGTCCACGACGGCTACGACCTGGTCGATCAACTCACGTTCGGCGCGGGCCGTCGGGGCCATCAGGGCCACGATCGCCGCCGCAACAAGCATCCATGCCGTTTTCCTGATCATTGTTCACCATTCCTGACGGGAGGGCTCGTTTTCGGGAGCATCTCCAGCGTCATTCGTAACTCGGGGTCCAGAATTTCGATCGTCGCGTTCTTCGTCAGCGTCGTAATGAGGCTGTCGTATACCGCCGCACGCTTTTCGAGCAGAAGAATCCGCGTTATATCTTCCGCTACATCGACGTACTCGAGTTTGTTGCGCGCCTCACGCGCGTCGGTGACTTTTACAAAGTGATAGCCCAGTTCCGATTCGATAACGTCGCTGACCTCGCCTATCTTCATGTCAAATACGACTTTCTCGAAATCGGGTATCATGTTTCCCTTGGACAGAAAGCCGAGATCCCCGCCGACACCCGTGTGCTTGTCGATCGAGCGCCGCCTCGCCACCCATGAAAATGTCCGCTTCTGCAGCTCCTCTCTCACTTCCTCCGCGTCGTCCATCGAGTTGACAAGTATGTGACTCACCCGCAGCTCTCGCGTGTATTCGTCCTCGTGCTCCGCGTAAAACGCCTGCACTTCTTCTTGCGTTACGATGGCGCGCTCGGCGATTACTTTCTGGACCAGCCGGTCGGCGACGAGGTCCTTCTTGAACCGCTCCAGACGCGCCTCGATCCCGGGCGTGACCCCGACCCCGCTTTGCATGGCTGCTTCATAGAGGACCTGTGTCGTGATCCACCGGTTGAGATACTCTTGTTTCTCGCTCGCCGTCAGCGTCGTCTGATAGTCGTCCGGAAGATACGACTCGAACTCGTTCTTCAACAACGAGTTGCCGTTAACACGCACCACGGGGGGGCTCACCTCCGCCTGGCGCCCCGTCTCGCGGCGTTCGCAGCCCGCGAGGCCGGCGCCGGCGGCGGTCAACGCGACGATAGGGGGCAGGATACCCCCTATCAGCGCCTTTTTAAATAAACGAAAGCGTGCGAATCTGTGCAACCGTCTTCTCCCGGGACAGGGTCCTGTCGCCTCTTACCTCCGCGGATTCCGGCCGGTCTCTGTGGCTTCTCCCGGGATGGTACGCTCTTCGACCCGAATTTTGGACAGATTTTTTTCGTGGATCACGACTCCCAGCTCTTCCTTCCACTTGGCCAGAAGTTCATTGAGACGGGCTTCGTTCTCCATCTGCTTGAGAGCCCGGCGGATCGAGTCACTCGCGTCGGCCCTCGTGAACTGTCCCGCTTCCGTCTTTTCCGTCAGCTTGAGAATCATCCAGCCCCTGGACGTTTCGAACGGCGCCGTGACAGCGCCGACACGCTCCAGCGCGAATCCATACTTGTCCATTTCCGGCTGCTCGCCCTCGGACAGCATTTGCGTTTCCGCCAGCGTTTCCAGCGTGGCTTCGTCGATCGAGTATTCCATGGCGACACTGCGGAATCGCTTGCCGCTCTGGATCTCTTTGTGGGCGGCCCGCGCAACCTCGATATCACCCGTCAGGATCACGCCAAACCGCCGTTTCTCGGGGGTGCGGAACATCCCCGCGTTGGCGCTGTAGTAATCCGCCACCATCGCTTCGGTGACGACCGTCTGGCCGTTGACCATGTCCTCGTAGAGGCGGTTGATCATCAGCTCTTCCTGCTTGGCTCTGATCGCGGCCTTGATCTCGGGATGATTCTCGATATTCGATCTCGCCATTTCTTCGACGACCAGTTCCGCCATCATGCGCTCGGTGAGGAACAATTTGATTCCACCGAGGCGGAATTCGCGGCGCGGCCGGGTGAAAAATGACGCGCGGTCGTAGAAATCCGAAAAGTCCTTTATCGTCACCAGTTTGTCGTTGTAGCTGAGCATCGGCTTGTCGAGGTCGTCGTGCTCGATGTAGAGGAGCGGATAGATTTCGTCACGCCGGTCGGGCGGATTGGTGAGCGAACGATCGGGAGGAATTATTTCGAACACGATGCGTATGTTGTCCCAGAACCATACCACGCCCGCGGCCTCCCGGATCCCGTCGGTCACTTCGTTGGTCAGCATCATCTCGTTCAGAACCCGGATTTCCTGCTCGAGGGTTTCATGGATTTCTTCATACGGTTCCTTCTGCCTGGCGTCGGTGCGACGAAGAATCTTGATGATGAAAAATCCGTATGGTGTCTCCTGCGGTTCGGTGATATCTCCGACGCCAAGTTTGAACATCGAACGCTGCAGTTTGGGACCGTAGCTGCCGTAGGCCACCGTGAGGACCTTGCCGCCTTCCTCGGCATCCGGTCCCCTGGAGAATTCCCTGCAGATCGTGTCGAAGTCGCTGCCATCGAGAAGCATCTGATAAACTTCTTCCGCTTCGTCAGGCGTGTCGACGAGGAGCTGCTTCACCGAGAGGGTGGCCCCCTTGTTCCGGTAGTGTTCCTTTACCTGATCTTCGGAAACTTTCACTTTGTCGCTCACGCGGACTTTGAAATAACCGGCCTGCAGCCCCAGGCCCCTGTAGGCTTCCATACCCTGGATAACCCCCTGGTCCTTGTCGTAACCGAGTTCGTCCGCCTTGTAGGCCATGATTTCCTTGTTGAGCATCGTGGTCACAAATTCCCCGTAGCCTTCGATCCCCGATGAAGCGGGGAGATATATGGGGTCGACAGCCGCATACGATTTCTCGAATCTCCCCACCGTGATGGTCCTGTCCTTGAATTCGGCCAGTACCGCGTCTTCCCGGCCGGAACATGATACCAGCGAAAAAGCCAGGGCCAGAATCAGGCCCGAGAGGACCGCTCTTGAAAACTTCATCGAAATGACTCCTTGTTGATCAAACAGACGGGTTCACACGTAACCCTGCCGGCAATTACTGTTCGGTATGAGTGTTGATTTATTTTCCAGATATTACCGATAGCTCGAAGAAAGCGGCCTCGGACCGGGCCGCCAGTATGTAATGCCGGCGTTAAAATCACGAGCGCGCACGTGATACGGCGCGCCCTGAACTCTAGATTTTAGTTGAAAAATAAGCCACTTGCAACAGATTTTTAGCATCCACCACGAGCCGGTCCGCCGGTTCGGACTCCAGCCTCACGGCGAATGGCTCTCCCGATTTAAACAACAATCGTGACTCAAAAGTTTCAACGAGCTTCATACATTGTGTCGAATCGAACGATTTTCCCGGTGAAAAGCCGAATTCCACCATACCCCGGTCGTTTCCTCCCGCCAGGCCCCCCGCTCCGGCGGCGCGGGCCAGGCGCCCGACCCCGCTGAGTGCCCGTTCCAGCCTGTCGGCTTCGCGCGCCCGTTCGTGCGCCGAGCGATCTTCCTTGAAACGGACGGTCGCTATACCCTGGAGGCCCGCGAGGAGCTTGATCGTCGTGAGGTCGAACAGGCGGCGCGCCGGGGCGGGCGGTTCGCCGAAACGGTCGACCAGCTCCGACTCGATCGCCTCGATCTTCTCGATCGACGCCAATTTGGCCATCCGCTTGTAGATCATCATGCGCTCGTCCGCATCTTCAACGTAACCCTCTGGGATATAATACACATACGGCGATTCGATCTTGCACTCCGGCGTCGGGGGCTCCTCCTGCCCCCTGACCCGCTCGACCGCTTCCTTGAGCATCTTCGTGTACAGGTCGAATCCGATCGCCGCCACGTGGCCGTGCTGCTGGATTCCCAGGACGTTGCCGGCGCCGCGGATCTCGAGATCGCGCATCGCCAGCCGGTAACCGCTGCCCAGCTCCTCGAATTCCTCCATCGCCTGCAGCCGCCGCTCGGCGCCCTCGGTGAGTGAGAGCTGTCGCGGGATGAGGAAATACGCGTACGCCTGTTGCTCCCTGCGGCCGACCCGTCCACGGAGCTGGTAGAGCTGTGCGAGGCCGAACCGGTCGGCGCGGTTTACGATGATCGTGTTGACGTTGGGAATGTCGAGCCCCGACTCGATGATCATCGTCGAGATCAGGACGTCGTACTTGTGGTCCATGAACTCGAGCATCGCCTTTTCCAGTTCGTTTTCGCTCATCTGGCCGTGGGCCACGCAGAAACGCACTCCAGGGAGCAGGCGTTCCAGGAACGCCTGCAACGAGGAGATCGACCGGACGCGGTTGTGGACGAAGAAGACCTGCCCCTCCCTCGCCAGTTCTTCGGTGATGGCGCGCTGGATGACTTCCTCGTCGAACACGAGAACTTCGGTTTTGACCGGGTGCCGGTTGCGCGGCGGAGTATCGATGATCGAAATCTCGCGCAGGCCCGAGAGCGACATGTGGAGCGTCCTCGGAATCGGCGTGGCCGTCAGCGCCAGCGCGTCGACGTTCTTCATCAAACTCTTCAGGCGTTCCTTGTGCTTGACGCCGAAGCGGTGTTCCTCGTCGACGACCATCAGCCCCAGGTTCTTGAAGACGATGTCCTTCGACAGCAGACGATGCGTGCCGATGACGATGTCGACGGTGCCGTCTTGCAATCCCTCGATGACTTTGATTTGATCAGATTTGGAAACGAACCTGCTCAGCATCTTCACTTTTAACGGGAAGGCAGCGATGCGCTCTTTGAAAGTATTATAATGCTGGAACGCGAGCAGTGTGGTCGGCACGAGCAGCGCGACTTGTTTTCCGTCGATCGCTGCCTTGAATGCCGCCCGGATCGCCACCTCGGTTTTGCCGTAACCGACGTCGCCGCAAACCAGACGATCCATCGGACGGGAGCGCTCCATGTCGCTCTTGATTTCCTCGGTGGCGCGCAACTGGTGCGGTGTTTCTTCGTAAGGAAACGACGCTTCCAGTTCGCGCTGCCAGTGCGAATCCGGGCTGAATGCGTATCCTTCAGCAATTTCGCGCATCGCGTACATGTCGAGGAGATCGCGGGCGATGTCCTCGACCGCTTTGCGCGCTTTCTCCTTGTTCTTCTGCCAGCGCGTCCCTCCGAGACGGTCCATGTGAGGGACGACACCCTCCTTGCCCACATACTTCTCGACCAGGTGCATCTGGTCGAGCGGGACGTAGATTTTGTCGCCGCCGTGGTAGCGGATCGTGAGACATTCCGCCGTGTCGGACTCGCCGTCTGCGCCATCGCCACGCCGCTTCCCGTTGCCGCTCCGGAGCTTTTCCAGCCCCACGTAGCGCCCGATACCGTAATCGATGTGAACGACGTAGTCCCCCAGCTGCAGGTGCTCATGGCGGAATCCCTGGACGCGGCGCTTCTTCGTTATCTTTCGCGGACGCGGAAGTATGCGGTTGAAGATCTGATGATCCGTGAAGATCGCGATCGCCGCGTCGTCCCATACGAATCCCGAGGTGATCCACCCCACCGGCAGGTGGACCAGTTCCTCGGTCTCCTCCAGCAGGTCGGCCATCCGCTCGCGTTGTGTCGCCGTCTCGGAGAAGATATGCGCCGCGACGTGCTTGGTGTGGAGTTTCCGGATCTGTCCGATCAACGGACTCAGTTTGCCGACAACGCTCGGGTGCGCGGCCGTGTGGAATTTTATTTTTTTCTCGTCCGGCTGTGGCGGCTGGTGGGCCAGCGCGGACCCATCTACTCCGCCGATTTCACCGCCGGCCGCTCCACCGGCTTCCGCCGCCGCCGCGATGTCCCACACGTGGATCGCGGAACACCCGTGGCTTTTGTAATAGTCCGCCGGTTGCAGGTAATCCTTCAGACCGAGGAGCGGGAACTCCTCGTCCGGACGTTTCGCCGCCAGGTCCAACTCGTCGGCCAGCCGGCGCCAGGAACGGTTCTGCGCGTCCGCCTGCAGAAACCAGATCAACGGTTTTTCGGAAAAGTAGTCGAGCAGCGATCCGTTCACGCCCAGTGCCGGGGCGTAGCGCCGCCACAGATACGAGCGCCTCGTATGCGTGACCTCCGTCACGATCTGGTCGATCTGCTGCCCTTCGAACCCCGCGCCCGTAAGGTATTCACGCAGACCCGCCGCCGTTTCCGTGTCGAAGGGGGCGCTCGCCGCCGGGAGGATCGTCACCGCCTCGACCCGTTCGATCGACAGCTGCGAGTCGAGGTCGAACGTGCGAATCGAAACCACATCGTCGTCGAACAGCTCGAGCCGCGCCGGGTGTGCCCACGACGGATCGAACAGATCGACGATCGAACCCCGCACCGCGAACTGCCCCGCCTCTTCCACAACCGGGACCGCGTCGTAGCCATTGTTCACCAACCGTTCGCGCACCGACTCCAGGTCGAGCGTGTCGCCGACGTGGATCGTCGACCGGTTGGCGCGGAGCGTTTCGACCGCAATCGTTTTCTCCAGAAAACCCAACAAGCTCGTCACCACGATATCCGCTCTGCCGTTGAGAATGCGCGTCAGCGCTTCGTTTCGGTCACCGCGAACTGAGAGGTTTTCCCGCGTTTCGTAGCGGTGGGGGAATATGTCGCGCTCCGGGAAGAGCAGCGCCCCGGCCGATGAGATCGTCCCCAGGTCGGAGAACACGTCCTCCGCCGTCTCCTGATCGGGACACACGATCAATACCGGCTTGTCGATGCGGCTCCGGATCGCTTCCATGAGGAAGACCGGCGACGAACCGCGCAACCCCGTCACGTGGGTGCGTTCGTCGCCATTACCGCGTTCGAGGATCAACCGCAGCTGGACGAAGCCCGGGACGCTCGGGACTCGTGAGACCATCGAGTAAAGATCCGTGCTATTGCCCGGTTGTGTCATGGTGTCGTGCCATTGCCCGGGTGTGTCATAATTGTAGCGCCGCTGTTCGTTCGTGTCATATGGTGGTGCATCTCTGTTGACTCCAAGCACGAAAGCCCCCGTTTGTCCTGAACGGGGGTATCTCCCGGCGGCCCTCGCCGGGGAACGTGTTAAATACTAATATTATGCGGCGCCCGGCGCAAGCTGCTAGTTGTACGTCACGCTCGCCCCGGCGACGGCCCCCGGGGGCGGCGGCGGTAGCCGCCCAGCGCAAACGGCACCGGATAGTGATCGAATTGTATAAAATAATCCGAGTCGCAGCGTTTGTTGTTGGCGCCGACAAAAGTGCATCGGCCCTTGTCCCTCTTCCAGAC
>CBDUWU010000017.1:0-25217 GCA_965371015.1 uncultured bacterium
AATGACATTGCCGTCCACCACTGTGGCCGACCGGGCGTCTACGTTGTCTGACTGCCCAGCCGTAACAGGTGCGTCGTATTTGACCTTGATCTGGCCGTTAGGATCAGTAGTTCCCTCTCTCGACGTTGGCGAATTCTCAGACGTCGGCGCCAACGGATCGTTCGACAGCGTACCGCTTGCCGAGGGTTTGATAAAGATATCAACAAGCTCGTCGGGAACGCGGTTATTCCACTGGTCCTCGAGCGTCGCGGTGACACTTAGCTGCTCGTCGATCGTCACGTTTTGACTGAAAGGCGTGATGACAATATGGTCCCCCTGATCGGGTGTACCGAGGGCGTCAAAATCGACGAAACCCGCCCCAATCACTGCGCGAAGCCGGTTGGGCCCAGCCCCCTGCGCGACGCGCCAGCGGTCACAAGCGAGTACGCCCAAGGAGTCCGTCACACCTGTACTGTCGTTGGAACCGCCACCACCCGCGTCGACGTCGACTTCCGCGCCGGCCCCCGGATTGATGAGACGGAAGGTCACGAACTCTCCGGTCACGAAGTTATCGTAAACATCTGCGACCCGGACCCGCGGCGAGGTTCCGACGTATTTGTAGACCGTCGCCGTCTGGCCGCCACCCTCGTCGACCTGTATCGAAGCGGCCGCCGCGTGGCCGATCGCGATATCATCAGAGAGGCCGGTCGCGGTCCCGTCGGCGGCCGTGAGGCGGAACGTTTCCATCCGCGTATTGGTCACGGCGATCGTCGCCGAACCGCTGTCGGCGGTAGCAAACGTATACTGGTTTCCGTCAATCGTACCCGCGCCGGAACCCGGCCCCCAGGTGATCGTACCGGCGCCGTTCGTCGTCAGGGTAACGACCCCCTGGTAGTTGTCGGTTTTGACATTGTCCTGCGCGTCGTAGGCCGTCAGGGTAATGGAGGCGGGCGTGCCCGCCGTTCCCGCGCCCGGAACCGACCAGACGAAGTAGTCGACAGGTCCCGGCGCAAATTCCACCGTCGCCGAGTCGTTGACCGCGGTGGCGCCGATCGTTGCCTTGACAACCTGGTCGCCCGTTTCGGTGCTCAATATGGTCCCAGTGATCTCGCCGTTGGGGGCGGTCACTCCGCCGGGCTGGTTGAGGACCACGCCGGATCCGCCGGGGTTGACCGAGAGCGTCACCGACTGGCCCGCCACCGGGTTGCCGTTGGCGTCGCGCGCCGTCACCGTGATCGTCGATGCCGTCGTCCCGTTGGCCATCACCGATTCGGGGTCCACGGCGATCGTGCTGCTGTCGGGATCGACACCGCCAGCGATGAACGACACGACTGCATCATCGACAATCGCGAAACCTCCGGCCGTCGCCGTGACCGTCACGGGGCCCGCCACCGTATGGGTAACGAAACCTGTCCACTCGCCGTTGATGTCCGTCGGTACGAGCGGGGAAACCGCGTTGGCGCCGCCGGAGGCGGCTATTTCGACCGTTTCACCGGAAATCGGATTCCCCTGCGCGTCGGTGACCGTCACCGTCACCGCGCTCGACAAAATACCGTCGGCCACGACGGGAGACGTCGCCTCCACCGTCGAAACCGTCGTGCTGATCGGTCCCGCCTGGAATGTGACTGTGACCGAATCGGCCACGCCTGTTCCATTAATAACCGCTTTGACGACACGATCGCCGGCGGCCGTACTGGTCAGGGCGCCGCTCGCGAGCCCGAGGGCGTCGGTCAGTGCCGGCGGCTGGGTGAGAATCGCGCCGCCGCCCGGCGGCTCGATCGAAAGTGTGACGGTGGCGTTGGGGATGGGGTTGTTCTGCGCGTCGCGGGCGACAACATTGATCGTGCTTACAGCGGCACCGTCCGCCGTCACCGGCGAATTGGCCGCGATCAGGCTGACACCGGGGTCGACGCCTCCGGGGACGAAGAGAATCTGCGCTGTGTCGAATATTGCCAGGGCACCGGCCTGGGCCGACACGGTCACCGGTTCCGCCTTTGTGTTGGTGACGTAACCCGTCCACTCACCGTTGATGTCCGTCACCGCAACGGGATTGATTGCAGTGGCGTCTCCCGTCGCGAAAATCGTGACCGACTCGCCGGGAATCGGGTTACCGTACAGGTCGCGGACCGTCACGGTAACAACACTCGAGTCGACACCGCTGGCGGTGATGTTCGTCGTCGCGTCGACGGTCGAGGCGCCCGCGTCGGGAAGCCCCGCGTTGACAGTGACATTAGTGGCGCCGAAGAGCTGAAAGTCGTCGGTGAGCACAAAGACAAGGCCGTCACCAGCCGTCTCGCTCATGAAGTCGAGCGTGAACGAGGTATCTCCCATCGCCATCGCGATGGGCTGCGGGATCGGGCTGCTGTGATCGCCTGGATCGAAGAAGTCCCCGACTGGCGGTTGCAGACGGACGTTTTTGGCCTCTGTTAACGGCGTGACGTTGTCGTGGAGGTCGACGACGGTGGCCGTGTACGAAGTGAACGCCCCCGCATCGACGATGGCATCCGTCGGCGTGATGTCGAACCGGTCGGGCGGGCCGGGGTTTACCGTCTGCCCCGGTTGCGTGGCTGGAATCCAGGACTGCCCGGCGGGTTCCGCCGTGATCGTCGGTGACCCTTTGGCTGTGTCGCGGTAGTAGAATGTAACGGAGCTCTGCCCGCTGGGAATCGTGACGAATAATACCGGCGTGAAATTGCCGCCGCTCTGTGTCGAGAACGAGCCAATGCCGGCTGTCGTGGACGACAGGTCGATCTGTTGATTGGCGGTCACCGACAGCGGATTCCCCAGGCTGTCCTGAGTTTCGATTGTGTACGGACCACCCTCCGAAACCGTCGTGAAAGTGTATGGCCCCGCGGTGAAACTGATCTGCTTGATTTCGGGCAGCGGGTTAACCGTGATCGTCGTCGCCTCGGACAAGGACAAACCTGCGTTGGACACAGTGATCGTATGAGGAAAATCGATGCTGGCAACGTTGGTGTGATAGTCGAAAACAAACGAGTCGACGTAGGCGGGCACGACAACGTTTGTGATCGCGGGTCCCGGATAGCTGTCGTAGAAGAGGCCCTCACTCGCCACGAGGTCAAAACTCGTATCCGCGTCGACCCACGCGCGATTGCCGTAGGCATCCTTCATCACGACCGTGTAGGTAACCGCCACTCCGGCGTCCACTACGGCGTCGGGCGGAGTGATTACCAACTCGACGGGCACATCGGGTGTGACGACGATCGATGGCGATCCGCCGCTTTCGGTGATCTCGACCGGCACTCCGAACGGATCGGTGGGGTGTGTGTAAATCCGGAATGTCGAGGTCCTCGGCGTCGGCGGCGACGTCGCCTGCGCACTGGGCTGGGCACCACCGCTGTCGTCTCCATAAACGAGCGCAACACCAAAGTCAAAGGGGATGGTATCGACCCTCACCTCCACCATCCGGCCGTTAACCGACGTGATCACCGGATTTATGAGGGCGAAGGCAGTGTCGGGGGCTGTGATCAGTGACACGCGTCCGGGCGTCGACGGCGAGGCATCCTGGGGAATCGTCCAGCCGGCGGGGATCTCGAAGTGGATGACGCCGTTCTCGAACGGCGCGGTCGCGATCATTCTGACGTACCACTTGTGGGACGTGTTGACGGGAACCGTGTTCGTGTATATTCCTCCCTGGATATTGCCTTTGCCAGTCCCCGGAGCCTGCGCGACGGCATCGGCCGGGGCCATGGTGGCGGCGACGGTGAGGAGGAGAATTAATACGACGCTTTTGTACAACTTGTAAAACCCTGATGTAACGGTGACGGCGACACTACCGGGAGAAGTCCGGTATAATGAACCGGGGGAACCTCTTAAAGATCAGCAAGAGGTATGCCCCCGGCGGGCGATCATCAACTATTCACATACCATATAGATACTTACAGGACAACGGGTGTGATTCAGGGGTGTCAAACCCGAGGTGACGGTTCAATTCCTGCGGGAATTTTACCAACTAATTGTGAAAAAAGCAATTAAGAGTGTGAGTTGACCCGCAGATATCTCCGATTCTACCTTGTTGTCCTTTGGCGGCGGGCGCAGCGCGGCTGCCCGCAACTTGCTTAATGCAAGCATGTTACGATACTTCGCCGCGAAATGCGTCTACCTGGAGGAGACGACGTCGGGGACTTTGACGATCGAGTTGATTCCGTCGAATCCGTCGGGCTCGCTGTCCTGGTTGCGCGGGTCGGGGATCCAGCGGCCGTCGACGATGAACTTGTACTGATAGGTGCCGGGCCGCAGGGGATAGAACAACGACCAGTGGCCGTCGTCGTTGAGGTCTTTCATGGGGTCGGTGTTGGGCGACCAGTTATTGAAGTCGCCGACGATATACACGCGCTTCGCGTCGGTGTTGACGTAGCGGAACATGGCGCCACCTTCGACGATCTCGGGGCTCACTTCCCGCTCGAGAGGCAACCGTCTGCCGCCGCTGCCGCATCCGGCCACGACGGCGGCCAGCGCCACGGCCACGACACAAATTATCACTTTCGACGTTTTCATATTCAGTGGAGCTCCAGTTTTTCCCCCTGCAGAAACACGACGAGCAACGAGGACCTTCCGCGCGGGCCGAACTCGACCTCCTGGGGGTTACCGGGGTCGGTGTGCCAGCGGTTGTCGTCGACCCAGAACAGGTAATAAAAGCGTCCGGGGCCCAGCGGCACCACGATTTCCCACATGCCGTTGCTGTCGACGGTCATAAGACCGATGTCGGCCTCGCCGACGCTCCCGTCGCCCTGGGCCCAGTTGTTCTCGGGCCAGTTGCCGGCGAGCTGGACCCGGCCGGCGCCGGGCGCGTAGTAGCGGAATTTCACACCGTCGGGCGTCATGACGGGCCCGGGTGCCACGGTCCGCGACGCGAACTTCGAGCACCCCGGCGCGGCACAGATCAACACGGCTGACAGCGCCATCAGAGCGGCGGCCGCGGTTCGGGAGAGTCTCAGAGGCATGCGTTCCACTTCTTCAAGCTAATTAAAAATATACGACCACTTCAAGCTTTATCGTCTGGACATTCTGCAGGAGCTTTTCGAACTCGAGGAGACTACGTCCGATGTCGGCCGCGCGGTCGCGGCTCACGCCGTCGGCGAGCGAATGGCGGAGCACCCGCGTGCGCCCGATATCCATGTAGTCACTCACCACGGGGTCGAAGACGACGGGGTCGAAGCCCCAGCCGAGGTTGACGTTGAACCAGCGGTAGAGAAACCCCGCCTCGACATAACCGGACAGGTACGTGGTCGCCGCACCCCACTCCTCGATATCGTACGACGCGGCGCGCCCGTCGGCCATCGCGTACCAGCGCCCGGCGAACAGGTACGTGAGCGTCAGACGCGCCCTCGTGTACCCGAGCGAGTCGAAAAACCCCTCAGCCGTCGTCCCGGCCTCGAAGCGCAACAACGGCGGCACCCAGTCCACCGTACCCGGCCAGGTCCGCGGCCGGTACGAGGCCATCGTGTCGGCATCCGCACTTCCCCGCCCGGGAGTCCACTCTCCGGTAACGACCAGGTCGGTCCAGGACTCGGCGCCGAGCCCGACGATGTCGGCGACGTCGAAATCGTCGCGCCAGTCGAGCCACATGTTCAACAGCGGCGAATCGACGTGGAGTTCCTCCGGCGTACTCCCGTAGTCCTGGCGGGTGTAGTCGAGCCGAAGTCCGGCCGCCCATTCGGTCTCCCGCCAGTCGAAATCAAAATGAACGCGGTCGACGGTCGCCTCCGAGGGTTTGTACACGCCCCCGTCGAAGTCGAACGTCACCCGGTCCCAGTCCAACTTTGTCGATGCTTCCCCGCGCGCGTAGTCGATCGCGGCGTAGAACCGGTCGCTGGTCTCGAACTCTATCCTGGTGTTGTCCGGGCTCGAGAGCTGGGTCGCCGCCAGAATCCGCGGGGGGTAGACCGCCTGCTCTTCGCGGGTGAGCTGGTGGACGTCGGCCCTTCCGTGCCCGTAACCCGCCGACACACCGATGCCGAAGAGCTTCGAGATCCTGAGCCATGCGAAAGAGACGCCCGTGTTACGCCGCGTGTTGTACACGATCGCCGCGCTGTCGGCGATCGACACGTCGGCCATCGTGCCGGGATACATCCCGTAGTTGTACCGCCCGACGATGCCGCCCTGGTAGCTGCCCGAAGCGATGGACAGCTCGAGCCCGATCACGTCGGAATCGGCGGTGGTGGTGTCGTACTCGTACGCAATCGTGTCGGCGCCCGACGACGCGGCGAGGATCCCGCCGGACCAGATCGCCGCCTGCCGGACGGGGAGTTCCCCCATGTCATCGGCGTAGAAGCCCTTGAAATGAATCGGCTCGGAGAAACGGTAGTCGAACGAGACACCATTGCGGTTGTAGCCGGCGTTGTAGTCGAACACGCCCGCGTTGCCGACGACGGAGACGGGGTCCTGCGACGTCCACACCGAGCTGTGGTCGGTGAACGCGTCGATGTCGAACCCCCCGACGTCGGTGCCGACGAATCCGCGGTCGAAGGCGACGTAGTGGCGGGGCTCGCCGGAGGCGTTCCACGTGGCGCTCGCCGCTTGCAGGAGCGCCATGCCGCGGAGGTGTTCGCGCTGGATGGTCAGGCCGAGGTTGGCCAGGTGCCGGTCGTCGAAATCGTCCTCGCCCGGCGGATTCCACCTCAGCTGGCCGATGTAGCGGAACCACGGCAACAGCGCCGGCGCCGCCTTCTCCTCAACGGGGTCCTTCGTCAGCAGCATCAACCCGGCCGGTTTCTCGACGAGTACGAGCGGCGATCCCCGTGTCGGGTCACCGGGATTCTCCGGGTCGACGGTCCACCGCCCGTCCACGACGAACTTGTACCGGTAAGACCCCTCGACGAGATAGAGCGACATCTCGAAGACGTCGCCCGTCCGCTCCATCTTTTCCATGGTGGCGTTCCAGTTGTTGAAGTCGCCGACGAGATAGACGGTCTCCGCTCCGGGCGCGGTGATCGTGAAGTACACCTCGTCCTCGACCACGCGGACGCCGGCCGTCGCATCGGCGGCGAATGCTGCGGTAATCGCCGTGAAAACCAGAAGGACGGTCATCATATGCATACGCGGGCGCCGCATCCTAGAAATCCCCCCGCACCCGTATGAACCAGACCGACTCGGTCTCGCCGCGGCGGCCGATGTCGGGGTCTTCGAGCATGTAGGGTTCGTCGCCGATGTAGTAGCGCCCGTACCCGACGGCGGCGAACATCCATTCGGTCGGCCGCATGTCGAGGCGGAGAAAAACGGCGTCGCGGCTCGCCACCTGCTGGCTCGCGATCATCCGGCCATAGAGTGACACCGACGCGGTAAAGTTGAACCGCGCCTCCACGCCGAACCGTTCTTCCATCTTCGCGTTGGTCCGATCTAACACCATGACGTGTACGCCACTCGTGATCTTGCGGCCGCCTCTCCGCCAGGCGGCGTGGACGAATCCGCTCTCGGCAGTTCGCCCCGTTTCGTCCCGGTAGTCGCCGTACCCGCCGCGCAGGTACGTTTCGGCGCCGTTAACGAGATGGGCGCGCACCATCCCTTCGAACCGGTCGGCGCTCTTGTCGTCGAAACGGGTCCGGTCCCTGCCGATATACTCGAGGCGAACGTCGATCGCCTTTTTGAGCGCCGCGTAGTAGAGGCCGAGGAGCCGCCCTCTGGCACCACCCGGCTGTCCCCCCAACCGGTCGACCCACGCGTCGCCGTTTTCCCGGTGTTGATAGACGAGGCCCCAGAGACCGGTGCCGGCCACCGGCAGCCGCCGCACCCGCAGTTCCGCGAACATCGCTGCATTCTCGTTACCGCCCGGAGCAGTGCCGTCCGGATACGGCCACGACCCGCCGCCGGTGCCGTCGCCGCCGGGGATGAAGAACGCATCCTTGTCGAATCCCGAGTACGCGTACGACACCACCGCACCGAACTGGCGGTACGAAGCGGACAACTCACCCTTGATGATGGCGTGGTAGTCGAGCGTGTCGGGGGCGGGGGCACTCTTGGTATAGGCCGCCGATGCCTGCGCGTAACGGCCGAACCACCCGCCTCTCAGGAAATAGAACTTGTCGGCCCGGCTCCACTCGTCGCCGAGCACGGCGCCGAGCGCCGTCCACGCCGCGTTGCCCGCGCTCCCGTCGTGGCGGATTCCAAACTGGTCGTCGAACAAAGTCACCACGTCGTCTTCGAGGAGCGGCGTCGAGAGTTCGTGCGTGAAGTAGCGTCGTTCGTTGGCGAACAGACGCACTCCGAACTCGCTCCGCTGCCGGACGAGCCGCCAGTAGTAGTCACCCTGTTCGAACGAAAAGTCGATCTCGCCGCTCGCGCGAGCCGCACTCCACTCGGCGGCGCCCTTGAGGTAGAGCCAGCCATGGCGCTCGCGGCCGGAAAAGAGGTCGAGCATGAGGCGCGAGCGGTCGACAACCGAACGAGAAGAATAGTTCCACGGAAACGGGGCCGCCTGCCCGGCCGTCTCGATCCGGTACTCGAAGCGCCCGCCGACGCGCAGAAGCGAATCGGCCGGCATGTCGAACGCGGCCGCCACCGACGGGCACACCGCCGTGCCGGCCATCGCCAACCCGGCCGCGGCCGGCAACAGGGCGCGTGTGATGACGCCGATGCTACCTCTGCGCATACGGGTTCACCACCTTCGGCAGCCACGCGATCGAGAACACGTACGTCGCCCCCAGATGTGCGTGCGAGGCAACGCCGATGTCGGCGCGCACGCCGCGCCACAATACGCCGAAGCCGCCTGTGGCGTGGCGGCCGTCCATGCCGGCACGCAGGTGGAGGTTGGGGTGGGCGATGATCTCGACCCCGGCGTGGTCGTGCCAGTCGCCCACGGCGTCCTGCCTGCGGTCGAGGTCGATCGAGACGCGGCTGTGCCACTTGACGGACAGCCCCCACGCCTGCTGGCGCCGCACGCTGGTACCGGGGCCGCCATCGAGCAGGTGGATGTCTCCGGTGACGAGGTTACGGACCGAATACCCCATGCCGATCGACGGGAACGGTCGCAGCAGAATACCAAGTCCGCCGGTGAAGAGGTTGTCGGAGCGGCCACCGGCCGCCGCCGACACGCGCATCAGATCAATACTGGCGCCGATCGACAGCGATGCGTCCTGCGAGGTCGCGATGAGGTGTCGCGCGTAGGCCAGCGACAGGAGGTTTTCCGAGAGCGCGTCGCGCAGCCCGAGGTAGTGCCACGACGCGCCGATCACGCTCGACTTTCCCAGCGGGGCGGCGCCGGCGGCGAAACTCGCGCCGAGGCCGGATACGTTGAATGGCTGGTTGTATGTGGCCAGAACGCCGGCCCTGCCCATGAGCGCCAGTCCGGCGGGGTTGACCAGGATGGCGGTGGGATCGTCGGCCACGCCGGTGAACGCACCGCCCAGCGCGACGTTTCGTCCCGAGGTCACCACGCGTTCGAAATACGCTCCCGCCGGGCCCGCCCCACCGCAGACCACCACGCAGGCGACGGTGACGACCACCATCGACAACCGGCAACGGCGTACATATCTCGTCACATTCGCGGATGACTTCATGGTCACCGGATGACCGCGGCTGATCGTCTGGCCGTGCTCGATACGTCGCCGGGCGACGCGGCGCCGGTGGCGAGCACGACGTACACCCCGCCGCGCACTATTTCGCCGTTTTCGTCGCGGCCGTCCCACTCGTCCCACTGCGGTTGTGCCCCCACGTCGAAAACACGCAGTTCGTCCCGGAAGAGTACCCGCACCCGCCGGCCGGTCACGGAATACACCTCGCACGACACGTAGATCTCGACGGGCTCCCGGCACTCCGGAGCGCCGACCTGGAACCGCAGGACCTGCGACAGATCGGGGGCAAACGAAGCCGTCTCGAGACTCAGGTCGATATCCGTATACCCCGTCGCCGGCTCCGTCTGGTCGAACTCGAACGACACGGCCGAACGCGGCGAGACCCCCATGTCGGGCTCGCCGTCGTGGTTGGAGTCGACGGGAATGGTGATGGCGTTGTCGAGCCAGGCCTGCGCCTGACGGTCACTGGAGAGGCGCTGGGCCGGGTCCGGCGCCGCGTCCCCCGCTCCGGTCCCCGTCCCCGCCGTGACGGCCGCCAACAGCTTGACGTAGCCCGCCAGGGGCAGGACACGCGACCAGGGAAGGGCGATCTCGAGCGCGCCGGGTCCGCCGGCCGACTGGTAGAACTCGCTTTCGTACTCCGAGGGGTCGAGGTAGCGGAGAGGTTCGAGAATCGAGACGACCGCCACAGTGGCGTCGAGCGAGGATCGGCTCGCCTGCATGATAATATTCGGTGTTATAGCAGAAAATACGATATTTCTTCGGATTTGATCGATAGATACCAAATCCGATACGCCGCCGGCCGCGTGCTCGAGAAACGCCATCAATGCGCTGCCGTCAAACGTCCCTTCGATCGCTATGTAGAGGAAGTTCTCGTCCCAGGTGACGGCGACGCGCGAGACGTCGTTGTTGGCTCCCCAGCGTGAATCCCGGTCGGACTCGCGAAACACCGTGGCGGCATCAAGAACCCACTCGTCGGCGGTGTACTCGACGGCTCGTCCGTCGATGCGGATTCGTGGGCTGAGGTCCGGTGCGGTAGTGCCGGGGCACGCGCGGGGTATGGTGAGGATCAGCAGGGCGAATAAGGCTCGCTTCATCCCTCGTGTTCACCCTCCTCGTCCAACCGCTTCAGGCCTTCCAGAATGAGGCTGTCGAGGGGTATGTCGATGAAGACGTCCTGCTCGCCGGGCTTTTTGTCGGCGCTGAACTGAAACCAGCCCTTCTTCCACCGTACCACTTCGTAGACGACTTCCTTGATCTGCTCCTCGATGGCCGAACGGAGGGAGGGTTCGTCGATGGCTTCGCCTTCCACGAGGAGCCGGCCCAGCTTCTTTCCCTTGCGGTTCTTGACGAGGATTTTGTCCAGGCTCTTCTGCGTCACGAGCTTCTGCTGTACCAGGTATTCGCCCAGTTTGACCTTGCGGGCGCTGATCTCCGCGTAGGTCACGCTGCCCCCTTCGAAGAACACGCGGGCGGAGTTGTCGCCCACATCGAGCGACAGCTCGCCGGTGGCCTGCGCCAGGCTGATCAACTGGAAGACGGAGATGGGTTCGAATACGGTGAGATTTCCTTCTAGATCCAACGTTTACCGCCTTGCGTTTTCGCGCCGAAAACCCCTTATGTGCAGATAGCCCATAATACCCTGGGATACGACAATGCTTGCAAAAACAAGACCAAGAACCGGAAACAGGACCGGTGCGATGCCGGTCTGCCAATCATTCCCCCGCAATACACCCCACACGACGATTATGATGCCGATCCCCTGAATTATGCCAACAATTTTTCCGGCGATCGTGGCCCTGAACCGGATCGGGCCGGTCGCCAGGAACAGGACGAGACTTCCGACGATCAGCATGGAATACCGGAGCATCAGCACGAGGAACAGCCACAGCGGGACGAGTTCCGCCGCGAGAAAGGCGGCAAAGACGGCCGCCGTGGAGAATACGTCGGCCAGGGGGTCCATCACCACGCCGAAATCCGTCTGTTCGTTCCTCCTGCGGGCGACGACCCCGTCGGCTATGTCGGTAAGGCCAAGCACCACATACACGACGAGCGCCGCCTCGACCAGGCCCTGCGAAAACAGCACCACCATGGGCACGATGAGGTAAAACCGCGCCATGGTAAGGTAATTGGCCAGCCCGGCGCCGGGGCGGACACGGCCACCCGCCCCGCGGATCAGCCCGGTGAAAAGGAGCAGCCAGCCCGTGAGCCCCGCGAACGACACCACCGTGTACAAGACGATACGCGCGAAAAGATCCAGGGCCCCGGGGTAATAGAGCGGAAACAGCGCCGCCAGGACGATTATGTGAAAAATTACGGAAAACCGGACAATCCGTCGCGACAGCCCTGGATTCTCTCGAATCTGGTCGATCGACTCGCGGAAGCTGTCGCTGAAAAAGCCCAGAAATGCAAAGAGAGAGAAGCCCCTGGCGAGCATTCTCTCTCTTGCTTTTTCGGAAAACATAAGTTGGGGGAACCGCTTCGTTCCGCGCCGTCGACGGCTATTCGTCTTCGAGCGCTGCCTGTGCCGCGGCGAGCCTGGCGATAGGCACGCGGTACGGCGAACAACTCACGTAGTCCAGCCCGATTTTGTGGCAGAAGTGGACGGAAGCGGGGTCGCCGCCGTGCTCACCGCATATGCCGAGCTTGAGGTCGGGCTTGGTCTTCCGGCCTTTCTCGACCGCCATCCGGACCAGTTCTCCTATCCCGTCGGTGTCGAGCGATTCGAACGGGTCGTTCGGGAGTAACCCCTTGTCGATGTAATCCTTGATGAACGGGCCCGAGTCGTCGCGGCTGAACCCGCACCCCATCTGGGTGAGGTCGTTGGTCCCGAAGCTGAAGAAATCGGCGAACTCGGCGATCTTGTCCGCGGTGACGGCCGCGCGCGGCACCTCTATCATCGTTCCGATGAGATAGTCGAGTTCCACGCCGCTCTCGGCGATCACTTCGGCGGCCAGGCGCACGATCATCTCGCGCAGGTACTCCAGTTCGGACTTGAATCCTACGAGCGGCACCATGATTTCGGGTCGGACGTCGACACCTTCCTTTTTGACGGTACAGGCGGCCTCGATGATCGCGCGAACCTGGATCTCGTAGATTTCCAGATACGTGATCCCGAGGCGGCAGCCGCGGTGTCCCAGCATCGGGTTGAATTCGCTGTGCGAGTCGATCTTGGCCTTGAGTTCGGCCACGCCCACGCCGAGCCGTCCGGCGAGCGCCTCCACGTCGGCGGCGTCGTGGGGGAGGAACTCGTGCAACGGCGGATCGAGCAGGCGGATCGTGACGGGAAAACCGTCCATCGCCTTGAACACGCCGATAAAATCCTCACGCTGCATGGGGAGGATCTTCTCGAGGGCTTTCTTGCGCTCTTCGGTCGTCTCGGCAATAATCATCTGCCGGACGACGTCGATACGCTCCTCGCCGAAAAACATATGCTCGGTACGGCAGAGGCCGATGCCCGCGGCGCCGAACGAACGGCCCGCCTCGGAATCGGTCGGCGTGTCGGCGTTGGCCCGCACACCGAGCCGGCGGAACGAATCGACCCACTCCATGAAGCTGCGAAATGTGTCGTCGAGTTCGGGCTCGACTGTGGGCAGTCTGCCAGCGTAAACACACCCCGATGTTCCTTCCAGCGTAATTACGTCACCGGCCTTGAACGCACGGTCTCCGACGGTGACTGTCTGCGCGTCGTAGTCGATGACGAGTTCGGTGCAGCCGACGACGCAGCACTTGCCCATGCCGCGCGCCACGACGGCGGCGTGCGACGTCATCCCGCCGCGGGCGGTGAGAATAGCGCGCGAAACCTTCATGCCTTCGATATCCTCGGGAGACGTCTCGGTGCGCACCAGCACTACATCGTCACCCTCGGAATGCCGGCGAACGGCGTCCTCGACCGAAAATACGATCCTGCCCGACGCCGCGCCGGGAGAGGCCGGAAGACCTTTGGCGAACGGCTTGTCCTCGATACTGCCGTCGATCATCGGGTGGAGCAGTTGCTCGATCTGCTGGGGTTCGACGCGGCCGACGGCCGTCTTCTCGTCGATCAGGCCCTCGGCCACCATTTCGACGGCGATGCGAATCGCCGACTTGCCGGTGCGTTTGCCCGAGCGGGTCTGGAGCATCCACAGCTTGCCTTCCTGGATGGTGAACTCGATGTCCTGCATGTCGCGGTAGTGGTTCTCGACTTTCTGCTGGTAGCCGTCGAGTTCCCTGTACAGCTCGGGCATGACGACTTCGAGGCTCTGGTCGGCATTGTCGGGCGCACCGTGAGTGTTGATCGGCATCGGCGTGCGAATGCCCGCCACGACGTCTTCACCCTGTGCGTTGATGAGGTACTCGCCGTAGAAAAACTTCTCGCCGGTCGCCGGGTCGCGCGTGAACGCTACACCCGTCGCGCAGTTGTCACCCATGTTGCCGAACACCATCGCCTGGACGTTGACGGCGGTGCCCCAGTCGTCGGGGTAGTCGTGCATCCTGCGGTACGATACGGCGCGCGGCACGTTCCACGAATGGAAGACGGCGCCGATGCCGCCCCACAGTTGATCCCACGGGTCGAGCGGGAACGACTTGCCCGCGTGTTTCTCGACGACCTGCTTGTACTCCTCGATCAGTTCCCTGAGATCGTCGGCGCTCAGTTCGTTATCCAGCTTGATACCCGCTTTGTCGCGCTTGGCCGCGAGCAGTTCTTCGAAATACTCGGCGTGTACGCCCATGACGACGTCGCTGTACATCTGGATGAAACGGCGATAGCTGTCGTAGGCGAAACGGGGGTTGTCGGTCCTGGCGATCAGCCCCTTGACGGTATCGTCGTTGAGGCCGAGGTTGAGGACGGTGTCCATCATTCCGGGCATCGATACGCGCGAGCCCGATCGGACGGAGAGCAGCAGCGGGTTTGTGACGTCGCCGAACTTGCCCGCCATGACTTCTTCCACCCGGGCCACGCTCTCGCGTACCTGGGCTTCGAGTCCATCGGGAAAACCGCCGTCGTGATTCATAAAGTGCGTGCAGACTTCCGTCGAAATCGTGAATCCCGCGGGAACCGGGATTCCGATGTTGGTCATTTCGGCGAGACCGGCACCCTTGCCCCCGAGGAGTTCCTTCATCCCCGCGTCGCCTTCGGCCTGGCCGTTACCAAAGAAATATACGTATTTTGATGACATAATTGACTCCGGTGTTGAGACGTTTTGTTTAGATCCGTGAGACCTGTCCGGATCCGAGTGGATTGGATATGTGACCTTTATATTGAGTTCAACTTACCCCGGAACACAGGGGCGTGCAAGCGTTAAATGGCGAATATGCCTTTGTTTAGGCCGCCGGGAGGAGGCTCAGGGCCGGACGAGAACCATCTTGCGGGTCAGCACCTGGCCCGGGGTCTCGAGGCGGTAGAAATAGACGCCCGAGGCGACCGCGTTGCCGGTGTCGCTCATGCCGCTCCAGCCGACAGTATACTCACCGGGGCTCTGGATTCCGTCGACGAGGGTCGCCACGCGCGCCCCGCGCACGTCGAAGATCTCGAGCCTGACGTCGGAGTAGGTACCGATCGGCGCCGGCTGGCCGGGCGCCGCCGGGACTCCGCCGATCGAGTAGCGGATAGTGGTCTCGGCTCCCGAGGCCGCCGAGAACGGGTTGGGGGCGCTCTGGTCGAGCGTGATGCCGTACTGGAAAGTCACCGTTGTTTCTCCAAAAACGAAATCCGGGTTATCGGGCAGCCGCAGGGAGTACTCGTAGACACCGCCCTCCTGGAGCCGGTCCTCGAAGGCGCTCGACGACGAACCCGCGACAACAACCCCCGGGGCCACGGTGACGGCGTCCTCGTAACTGCCGCCGCTCCGCAATTTCTGGCGAAGCACATTGACGGTTTGCGTCGTCGAATTGCCGTTGAAAACCGATCCCCTGACGACATTTCCCGTCAGCGAAATGTCCATGGAAATGGCATCGGTGATACCGACAGCGCTGTCACTGCGCAGCGCCGACTGGTAGGCGTCGATGATTCCCCACCCCAGATCGTTGTCGGGGCTGTCGGACTGCGATGCCTCGGTACGGAGCGCCTGCAGCACGTCCATCGGCCCCCAGCTCAAGACCGTGTTCTCGTCGACCCATTGCAGGATCAGCGCGATCGCCCCTCCGGCGATCGGAGTCGAGAAACTGGTACCACTGGAATAAGACGTGTATCCGGTCGAATCGGACGACACCGCCGTGGTGACCCGGGTCCCCATGGCGGCGATGTCGGGCTTGATCCGCCCGTCGGCGCTCGGCCCCGGCGAGCTGAAACTCGACAGCTGCCCGGCCGCGTCGACCGCGCCCACCGCTATCACGCTGTCGCCGTCGGAGGGGGCGATGATGTGGCCCCACGACGTAGTTCTCTCGTTGCCCGCCGCCGTACAGACGGTGATCCCCTTGCCCACCGCGATGTCGCACGCGACCGTCGTGATCGCCGTATTACCATCGAGGTCGGCAAAGGTGTAGTTATCAGCCGCGTTATCGAATCGAAAGTATCCGAGCGAAGCGCTCACGATGTCGACGCCGATGCTGTCGACCCATTCGAGCGCGCGGACAAAATCGTCTTCCTCGCCGACGACCTCTTCGAACATCCGCTCCGTCTTGGCAAGGACGTAGGTGGCCGCATACGCCGTGCCGATGAGCTTGCCCTCGGCGAAACCGGCCATCGTCGAAAGAGTCCGGGTGCCGTGGTCGTGCTGGCTCGCCGACAGGTCGCCGGGCTCGTTTTCGGTATTGCCGTCGTCGAAAATAAAGTCCCACTCGGCTTCGACGTCGAGGTGCTGGAACGCCTCGTGGCGCAGCATGAACCCCGTGTCGAACACACCTATCATGATACCCTCGCCGTGGTAGCCGGCGTCGTGGAGCGACACGACATTGATCTGGTTCACCTGGTTGAAGCTCGGACCGTAGTCGAGCATGGCGGGCGTTGCCGGCGCATCGGTCGAGTGCGGGCCGCCAGCGCGCGACTGTTCCTCGAAGCGGACGTCGGGCGCGCTGCGGCGGTAGCGCCTCACCGGTTCGACCTTTTTGACGAAGGGCAGCATCCGGATCGTCGTGATCTGCTCCGGCGTGGCAATGACGCTGACGGCATTGAGATACTTCGAAGGCTTCTTCAGCGTGCACCCCTCATCCCTGAGCCGATCGAGATATTCTCCGTGGACGGGCAGGTCATGGATATCGCGCACCGCCCCGGCGCCGCGGACGCGCCGGCGCTCGAGTGAGCGCTCGGACAGCTGCACCGACTCGATGGCCGCCGCCAGGTCTTCCGGCGAGGATTCTCCGTGGTCAGTGAAATAAACCCATATTTTTAAATGGGTTACATCGCTATCACCCGGCGTCGCGCCGGTAAGGAGCCCACAGATCAATGCGACCAGGAGTATGAGTAATAATCTTTTCCAAAGGATGATCATGCCGGATGTAGCCTCCACGCAGGGAATGCACGAAACAGGGGAGCCATGACGCCTTCCGGACATCACGACTCCCTACAATATAGCAAATATAAGGCCGTTTGAAAATTGAAATTAGCCTGCCTGGCAAGCCCGTGGTCAGTTCCGAGGCAGCTGCCATTCGCCAAAAAGTATCTCGTCGAGCGCCGGACCGACCTGGTCGGGCCGGAAGAGCACCGGCGCAAATCCGAACACGGCGCTACGCGCCGGAATCGCCCCGGGTGCCTCGGCGATGCGGTCGAAATACACAGACGACCAGAAGGCGACGGGCTCTCCGTAGACGGCCTCCTGGTCGTTGATGCACTCCATGCCGTAGATCGGCTCGAAACACGCGCGCGCACCGGCAACGGCCTGGCAGATGTCGAAAAAGTAGCGCACGTTATACAGTTCGGCGTCGAGGCCCCTGACGGCCGGGTCGTGGGCCTTTCCCGGAGACGACGTCTCCGGCCGCAGTTCGAGGCGCGGAAAAGCCCCATGCAGTGGTATCGCCGCCCGCATCGTGCCGGTCCGGAGATCCGGCGGAATCGCCCGGGCGCCATCGACCGGACACGGCAGGGTGCTGGCGTCCCTCGAATCGGCCGCTTCCAGCAGGGCGTAGTCGAGCGTTTCGATACACAGTTCCCTGTAGCCGAACGACTCCCCGCCGGTGGGGCGTGTGAAGTCCGGCGGCCGGCGCTGGTCGAGTTCGTATTCGAAGATCAGCGGGTAACGGGGTCCCGCGGGCAGGGTAACCCGGCTCAGGACGTTGGACGCGGGGTGCCGGCCGCATATCAGGACGTGCCCTCCCGCGGCCATGTAAAGCGCCAGCGGATCGGGGTAGACCTTGCCGCCCGGCATTGTTGGATCCGTTCCAGATTCGAATTTTATATAATCGTGGAGGGCGGCGAAGTCATCGACCTGGGACTTGTCACTCCGCACGCTCCAGATGATCGACCTGTAATCCAACAGTTTCGCCAGCGGGATCCCGGCGCCACCCAGTTCTGCGATGTCGACGACGTCCACGTCGGGATTGAATCCTGAAATTTCCGACGTCACGTCGATCCAGAACTGGTCGTGCTCTGTGTCGTCGGGTTCGACGCCGCGGCCGTCGGGGTGATTCCAGCCCGCGTTATCCGACTCGGCGAAGTCGTCCACGAGCAGCAGGCTCCTCGACATCGGGAACTGAACGATATTGACCTTGATCTCCAGACAGGTAACAAAGCCGGACAGGTCGATGACCTCGACGCGCAGCACGTGAGTCCCGAAATAGAATCTCCGGGTCGACGACCGCGCCGTCGCCGGTTCTCCCTGCGCCCGCGGCGGGAAGGGTGTCCAGTCGACCTCCCAGTCATTCAAATCCGCGATATCCCAGCCGTATCGATACCCCGCGGCTGATCCGTATCTCGCTTTGGCGGCGATGTCGAACTCGAGGGGCACCCCGGCGGGCATGTCTGTGATCGTCAGCGGCGAGGGGCAGACAGCGGTCACGATACTCCCCAGAAAGGGGTTGTGGACGGTGAGTATTGGGGGTCCTCCAAGCCCGACGACGAGACGGCGCAGGTTCAACGCCTCGTCGAAGACCGGCGTTATCGCTCCGGCCTCGTCGCGCGCGCGGATGGCAAATACGTGGTAGCCCGGTTCCGTCGGCGGAGAAATCCACACCATCTCTTCTTCATCGTTCACCTCGTAAGGTTCCCACTGCCCCCACTCGGGCGCGTCGACGGGAAGGGCCCGGATGTAAGCGATCGTTTCCTCCCAGCGGTTGCCGTGGCGGGCGACGGGCTCCACGATCCACGACACCGCTTCCGGATCCTGCCGCGTCGACAGGTCGTCGATATAGTCGTCCGCCACGAAACGGACGGTGAATATCGATCCGACGGTGACCGGGGTGAGCCCCGCGCGGGGCGGGACGACGACCTCGACGGAGGGCGAAAGGGTACGCGCCGTGAAGGACCGATGCGCCGCCCGGGCGGACGGGGCGCCGTCGTCATCGACGGCGCGGACGAAAAACGTGTGTGAGCGGTGGAATTCCTCCACGAGGCCGTCGGCCGTCGTGTCGGCGAGCTGGTCGGCCGAGAAGACGAAGGTGCCACCCGCTTTACCGGTGCGCGTCCATTTGTCCGCTCCGGTGGTGTCTGCCGGATCGAAGGCGCCATTGTTGTCGGCAATGCTGTACTCGAAGTGCGCGACCGAACCGTCCAGGTCGCTGCCACCCCATTCGAAATCGATCCGGTAGCTCGAGACTCCGCCTTCCGGCGGTCCCGCCGAAATCCAGACCTCAGGAGGGGTATTCTTGTAGTCGCTCCCCCCGGGACCGGCCGCACACGCGAGGATCAAACCGGATACACCGAGAAGCGCTGTGACGACCATGAGCGATTTCGTATTGCTGGCGTGACGTTTCATCGCTGCCTCCCTCCAAGGATCTGCGAGGTAAAGTCACTGTCCGTGCGTGTTGCGGGGCGGGGTCATCCGAGGTGGGGGGAAATGAAGCGGCGCCGTACCTGGGTACGGCGCCGCCGAAAGAACTATCTTATGATGATCAATCTTCCGTACACGTGACCACCGCCCGGGTCCTCGATGCGGTAGATGTAGACACCGGACGAGACCGACTCGCCTCCGCGGTTGGTAGCGTCCCATTCGATATTGCCGCCGGAACTGACGTGGTCGTACTCCCAGACCAGGTCGCCCGAAACGGTGTAGATCTTGACTATACAATCCGTCGGGACGTTCACGAACCGGACCTTGTCGTCGGGGAAGTTGTGGTAGTTCTCCGTCGTCAACCTGCTCCCGCCCGTCCGGAACGGATTGGGCACGGCGTAGACGGCGTTGAGGTTGCCCTGGGGGTCAACCTGCATCGGCATCGCTATCAATTCCGCCCTGCAGGAATCGGCGAGGACGATGCCGAGCGCCGGCTGGCAACGATCGATTTTGGTCAAACCCTGGCGCCCGGAACTCACGCTGTAACCGCGGTCAAAACTTGTCACCAGATAATAGTATGTGAATCCGTTGAACGCGTTGCAATCGAACCAGAACAACTCATCGTCTTCGAGTTCGGCCCTGAGTGTAAATCCGATACAATCGATGGAAAACGGAGAGTTGTATACCCCGGTGGCCCTGAGATCCGGAATGATCTCGAAGAAATAGAGAGAGTCGACGACACTTCCCCCGGGACTGGAGCCCCTGAAGGCCTCTTCCTTTGATATCTCGCCGATTACCTCGAGGTCGCTGCCGTCGGGTTCAATCCCACGCCAGATATGATACCCCTCAAAATCCTCCAGACCTATTATGAACTGTCCCTGTTTGTCGATTATTCCGGGCGTGAAGTTCAACTCGATTCCGAAGTCGAGTGTTTCACCAACCTGATTCCTGAACACGATCGGAATCCACGAACCTGGCGTGTAGCCCCGTCCCACCTGGACCCTGCCCGTCCACTGATCCTCGCGGAGAATCGAATACGTAATAGGAATTGAATCCTGCCCGACGACACCCCCCAGGACCGCCCGGAACTCCAACGTCCGGTCGATATCGCCATTGTAGGAACCGCGGGTCGACGGATAGCTCAGCGAGTCCGGATGCGTTATCAGACTCCAGGCCAAAGTATCCGGTTGGTGTATGACCGCCCCGAGACTGTCAGGAGCATCCTGCCACCGAACCCACACAGTAAACTGGTTTCTCGACGCGTCGTATTCGCGCCAGACCGTGACGTCTTCGGGTTTCTGGAGCACCAGCGAGTCTGGTGCCGTCTGAGCACCGGCGGTCGAAACGTCCATTGTGGAGACGCAGAGCGCCAGCAACGCGGCAAGACTGTACACGAACCCCTTCACCCGGGGGTGTCTGATCGTCATCGATGTAGTCCCTCCTCTTCACCGGCATCAGCTGTCAGCCGCCGGTGTTACTTCGAATTACTACTTTCTCTGTAGCTGCCATTCGTTGAACATCACGTACTCTATAGACGTCCGGACCGCCGCCGTGTCGCACAACACCGGCTGAAAACCGAAAACGATGCTCCGCGCCGGTATTGCACCTGGCGCTTCCGCAATACGGTCCGCAAAAGTCGACGTCCAGAACGCGATGGGCTGCATATAGGTCGGTTCGTCCGTATAGAAACAATCAAGGCCGTAAACCGGCTCGAAACAATCTCTCGGCTTTATCGTAAACGGACATTGGTCGAAAAAATACTGCACATTGTAGACCTCAGGGTTCAATCCCTTTTTGTCGGGGGAGTGGGCCTTGCCCACCCCTGCCGTTTCGGGACGCAGCTCGAGACGCGGGAAATTCGGTTCGAGGGATTCCGCCGCCCGCATCGTTCGCGTCCGCTGGTACTCGACGAGATCTGCCGGGATAAATCGTGCGCTCACCACGTTACAGTTGTAGCCCGTTGCTCTGCGCCGACGGTAGCTCGTCTCGGCGAAATCCATCGTTTCGAGACACATATCGAGATAAGCAAAGGACTCGTCGCCGGGGGGATGCTCGATCATCGCCGTCGTCGGCGCCCGTTTCTGGTCCCACGTACGCAGGTCGATTTCGTACTTCCAGATTACGGGGTAGCGTATGCCCGAGGGCACATACACCTTGTCGACAGCCATGGAAACGGGGTGCTGGCCGCTGATCAGCATGTGGCCGCCGGCAGCAAGAAACAGCGACACAAGGTTCGGTTGCTGCTTGCCCGACACCGTAGTTCCTGTCTTGGGGCGGAACTTGACCAGATCGTGGAATGAGGGGTATTCCGTTTGCATATCCACGTGACCGCGCAGGCTCCACATGATGGATTTATAGTCTGCCAGTTTGGTCAACGGGACTCCCCTGCCCCCTTGTTCTGAGATATCGATCATATCTTCGCTGGCTGTGAACCCTTCGAGGTTGGACACCATGTCGATCCAGAACCGGTCGTGTTCTTCGTCATTGGGTTCGATGCCCTTTCCGGTGCCTAACCAGCCGCCGTCTGGTGTTTCCTCGTAATCGTCTATGATGAGGAGACCTTTACGCATCGTGAACTGCACGATGTTCACCTTGATCTCAATCCTCGAACAGAACCCCGAGTTATCGATCACTTCGATGGTGAACACGTGAGTCCCGAAAAAGAAACTCCGGGTCGACGACCGCGCCGCCGCTAGCTCTCCCTGCGGTCGCGGCGGGAACGGCGTAAAGTCTACTTCCCACTGCTCCGGGTCGTTGAGGTCGGTGATGTCCCAACCGTACCGGTAACCCGCCTCCGTACCGCCGTAATCGCTCGCATCCGCCGTCCAGCTGAAATCGATGGGAATCCCTGCCGGCAGGTCGAGGATGGTCAGCGGCTCGCTACACACAGAGGTAGTAACGCTGCCCAGATACTGGTTACGCACAGTCAGAATCGGCCCGGTCGATTTTCGCGACACGTTGACCCGCCGCATGTTGAACACCTCGTCGAACACGGGCGTAATGGCACCGGCTTCGTCCTTCGCGCGAATCGCAAACATGTAATTTCCAAAATCCCGAGGCGAAGTCGTCCAGAACTTGCCGCTGTCCTGCGGAGCCTGGTACCACACCCACTTTCCCCATTCCGGCGCATCGACGGCCAGATTCCGTATCCAGGCGATGGTTTTCGCCCAGTCGTCCTCGTGGAACTTCAGAGACTCCAACAGGTAGGAAACGGAATCGGGCTCCTGCTTGCTCAACAAGTCGCTGATGTAGTCTACCGCGATCCAGCGGTACGACGTGATTGGCGGGACCTGCGCCGGATTGAGTCCCACGCGCCGGGGCACCTGGATGGAAACGCGCGGCGACAGTGTATACGCGGTAAATGACCTGTAGGCGGGCCTGATTGACGCGAGCCCCTCCGAGTCGACGGAGCGGATGAAAAACGTGTGCGACCGCATGAAGTCGGTCACGAGATCGGTCGTGTTCGTGTCGACGAGCACATCGGCGCTGAACGAAAACGTCGAGTCGTTCGCGTAGACTTTGGCCCAGTGCTCCGCACCCGTTGTGTCGGCGGGATCGAACGGCCCCCCTTCGTTATCCGTTATGCAGTACTCGAAGTAGGCGAGCTGCCCGTCGGGGTCCCACCCCCCCCAGAACATGTTAATAGTATATTTCTCGACTGACCCTTCGGGCGGGGCGCTGGACAGCCAAACGGTGGGAGCCTGGTTTTCCTTGAGCTCGCCGACTTCTGACTCGGAACAACCGATCAACTGCGCGGCGAAAAACAAGGCACCTGCAACCAACAGTATCGCCCTGCTCATAATCCGGTTTGTCTTACCACTCATATCGATCCCCCTGCTAACGCACCAGTTCAATACGAAACGCGAAATCCCGTGGTTCAGTCCGTCTGCCCAGTGAGGCATCCCCGAAGCTGTTGATGAGAAGCGGCGTTCCGTTAATAAAAATTGTCTGCTCGAATTCAAACAACGATTGCGGTGGGGTATCCCTGGCGACAAGCACAACCAATAGATTCTCGCCCATCCAGCTCGGCAGGTTGTCGAATACCGTATCCCCCATGGGGTCACGCTGGTCGGGGGGCTGTGTAAACGGGCCCGGGTAATACACTTTCCAGCGAATTTCGTCGTCGAGAAAGTTGATCACCGGATCGCCGTCGGCGTTCTTCTGCTCGAACCACTCGGCAAGGCTCTTGCCCATATTGAGGAACTGCCCCTGGTCGTTCATCACCCGGTAGCTCCATGCTTTCACTCCTGCTCCCAGCGGATCCTTCTCCCTGGATGTGGGGTCCTTCGGATTGTCATGTCCCCAGGCCTTGATGTGAACGCTGAATATCTTGAAGAAGTCGAGCGTCGAACCGTTTTCCGGAAACTGCCGAAACTGGCAATCCGGCGGGTCGGTGGCCTCGAAGTGGCATATTAAATCCGGTTTGTCGACGGTGTCGCACATGCACTCGTAAGGCCACCCCTCTCCCTTCCAGAAATTCCACGTGACGGTGTCCAGAAATGAAAGGTCGATGCGGTTACCCAGGTGGTCCTCAACGGCAATCGAGTCGAGAGAAGGAACGTAGTTACCGATCACGTTCACGCTGGGCGGGGTCCCGTCCGGCCTTTCGTGTTCGTCCAGAGCCCGTGCGAACAGGTCATATGTGAGCGACCCGATATGAAACGTATTGGTATCGGTCGACGAGAACGGATCCGTGTCGTGGTAGGGTCTGGTACGCGGCTGCCAGAGGCTGAACTCTTCGGCGGCCGGGTTGTACACGGAATTTTTCCGAAAAGCGACCTGAAAGGAGATGCACTTGTCCGGTTCGAGGTCGTTACACTCGATCTTGTCGTCGCGGTCGTCATCTTCACCGTAGTAACGGATTCTGATGTAACTGTCGTACGAGACCGTATCGGGCTCGCCGTCCGAAAAATTTATGTCCCGTTCGAAGACCTGATCGTCGACCGTGTACGAACTCCTCAAGCCAATGACCTGCGTATCCGGGTCGAAGTTGACCACGATCTGACACACGCCGCGTTTGAATCTGCCGGCGTCAACGGGGGACTCCGCGTCCGCGTCGTCGCGCGACTGAGCGGCGAACCTGAGTGTTCCTGACGGGATCATATCCGCGCCCGTATTCGGAAACGTGATCAGGGTATCGGAAAGATCTTCATACCACTCGTTCTGGCCATCCACAAAAACACCCGTCGTGAGCGGGTAATAATAGTATTCGCGAATCAACCCGTTCGTGGTGACGCCGTGAAAACTGATGCCAAAGGGTTGCATGACACCGACGGTGTCTTTGGGAATCTCAAGAGGCACGAACGGCTCCGACACGCCGGCAATATGCGTTGCAAACTTCGTCTGCGGCAGCCGATCAATGGTGGCGACAAATTCGATTGCGGCCGGTGAGGGATCAATGACGCCGTTGTCGTCTATCGACGCTATGTGAAATGCCTGACGGTTCTTTTTGACTCCGACTCCGCCGATGTCCCTGAACGCGGTAAACGAAAAGATGGAATCGGTACGCGATGTCATTTGCCCTTCACGAAAGTCTTTGAGTCGCTCCGATGGAGTCCAGACCAGTTCTCCTTCTACGAGCGTATCCTTGATAGTCCAGATGAACTGTACAGCGGTACCGTCGTTGTCGTGTCCCCTCCAGTACAGATGAACCAGGTATTCGTATTCGGTCGAGTCCGGTGGCGCGTACCACAGCTGGGTGTCCGGCGCTTCATTTCTGTCGACCAGAGACGGCTGGTTCCGCCGACATGCACCAAACGCAAGCAGCAGTCCCAGTGACAACAAAAAAACGCCCTGCATGACTCTCATAGTATGGAATACTCCTTCTATTTCGTGTGGGGCGAAATTATGTGACAGGGGACTGGTT